>JAAYFR010000059.1 GCA_012728155.1 Bacteroidales bacterium
GATGTGGATGGCTTCCATCCTGTGAACGTGGGACGCATGTCGCTTGGTCTCCCCTGTTTCCTTTCCGCCACTCCCGCCGGTATTGTGGAGCTGCTCAGAAGATATGAAATAGAGACCAGGGGGAAACATTGCGTGGTATTAGGGCGCAGAAACATCGTCGGCAAGCCGGTATCGATGCTGATGATGCAAAAGGCTTATCCCGGCGACTGCACCGTCACCGTATGCCATAGCCGTACACCCAACATCAAGGAGATCACCCTGCAGGCAGATATCATCATCGCCGCACTGGGTGTCCCTGAATTCCTGAGAGGAGATATGGTAAGAGAGGGTGCCGTGGTGATCGACGTAGGCACTACCCGTCTCCCCAGCAACAAAACCAAGTCCGGATTCAAGCTCACCGGCGATGTGCAGTTCAACGAAGTCGCCCCCAAATGCTCCTATATCACCCCCGTTCCCGGTGGTGTAGGGCCCATGACGATCGTGTCGCTCTTAAAAAATACCCTGTTGGCAGGAAAGAAGGAAATCTACGAATAAAAAATTGGTGTTCCTACCCCAATTCAATAACAAACCCCAACACGACCGTTTCTCGGTAGCGATGGGGTTTTATTTTTTGTTGGTGCATTAAAACCTTACTTTCTGAACGGTGGTTTCACCACATTCGCTTTCAGGTTCCGGTTCCGTATCTTTATATAGACCTCGGTTCCCGGCTTGGCATACTCCGGTTTGAGGTATCCCATGCCCACCCCTCTTTTCAGTACTGGCGACATGGTGCCGGAAGTCACATTGCCGATCACTTCATCCTCCGCATTCACAACCTCATATCCATGGCGGGGGATTCCCTTTTCTACCAGCTCGAAGCAGCAGAGTTTGCGCGACACACCTTCGGCTTTCATTTTCTCGAGGATTTCACTCCCCACGAAAGGTTTGTTTTCCGCAAATTTGGTGATCCAGCCCAATCCGGCCTCTAATGGTGTGGTGGTGCCATCCAGATCGTTCCCATAGAGGCAATAGCCCATCTCCAACCGCAGGGTGTCACGCGCACCCAGTCCAACCGGCTTGATACCGTATTCGGCACCCGCTTCAAAGATAGCATCCCATATCTCCCTCCCATATTCCGGATAGAAATAGAGCTCAAATCCACCAGCTCCGGTATATCCCGTATTGGAGATAATCACATTCTCCACGCCGGCAAAAGTTCCTGTCTCAAAGGCATAGTAAGGGATGGCGGAGAGATTGTGACCGGTCAGCTTTTGTAGCGTTGCCATCGCTTTGGGGCCCTGTACAGCCAACTGTGCCATGTGGGGTGACCCATCTTCGAGTTCGGCACCCATACTGTTCCATTTCCGGCACCATGCCCAATCCTTTTCGATATTGGCGGCATTCACCACTAACAGATATTTCTCCGGCTCATAGTGATAGACGAGCAGATCGTCCACAATCCCCCCCTCTTCGTTCACGAAGCAGGTATATTGCGCCCTTCCCAGTGGAAGGGTGGTGACATCGTTGCTGGTCACCCGCTGCAGGAATTCCACCGCTTTAGGCCCTTTCACCCAGAATTCACCCATATGGGATACATCGAATACCCCTACGGCATTCACCACCGTCATGTGCTCGTCGATAATTCCGGTATATTCAATGGGCATATTATATCCCGCAAATTGGTGCATTTTGGCTCCCAGTGCGATATGCAAATCGGTAAATGGAGTTCTCTTCATATTATTTTTCCTCCTCTTTGGCAATTATTTCCGCTATTTTGATGATCACTTCCGATGATTTTTTCATGGAAAGGATGGGTAAAAACTCATACCTTCCATGGAAATTCATCCCTCCGGCGAAGATATTGGGGCAAGGAAGCCCCATAAACGACAAGCGCGCCCCATCGGTCCCACCGCGAATAGGTTTTACGTTGGGTTCCACCCCCACCTCCTCCATCGCCCGGTAGGCATAATCTACAATATATTTCACCGGCTCCACTTTTTCCCGCATATTATAATACTGATCCTTCATCTGCAGTGTAAGGCGGTCGCCATATTTTTTGTTGAGTGTCGCCACGGCATCCTCCATCATCCGCTTCCGCACTTCGAACTTCTCGCGGTCGTGATCACGGATAATAAACGATAAACTCGACTCTTCCACACTCCCACCCAGCGCAATCAGGTGGAAAAATCCCTCATAGCCGACGGTATGCTCCGGTCGCTCCTTTTCCGGAAGAAGGGTTATCAGCTCGCTGGCCAGATGCAACGCATTGATCATCTTCCCTTTGGCATAGCCGGGATGCACATTGCGTCCCTGTATGTCGATCTTGGCGGATGCGGCATTGAAATTCTCATATTCCAGCTCTCCCACTTCACTGCCATCGATGGTATATGCCCAATCGGCGCCAAATTTAACCACATCAAATTTATCGGCACCACGCCCAATCTCTTCGTCGGGTGTGAAACCAATTCTAATTTTACCATGTTCAATTTCGGGATGGTCGATCAGCCACTGCATGGCATTCATAATTGCCGCGATACCCGCTTTATCATCCGCCCCCAGAAGGGTGGTACCATCGGTCACGATGATATCTTCACCCAGATGGTCAAGCAATTCAGGAAAATCGTCAGGCGAAAGCACCACCTCCTTTGCCTCGTTTAGGATAATCGACTTTCCATCGTAGTTCTTCACGATCCTCGGGTTCACATTCTTACCGTTCATGTCGGGGCTGGTATCGAAATGGGCGATAAAACCGACCACCGGCAATTTTTTCTGTGTGTTGGCAGGCAGCGTTGCCATCAAATAGCAGTTATTATCGAGGCTCACATCCGTCAACCCCATCTCCACCATCTCCTGCTCCACCTCTTTGGCGAGGTTGAATTGCTTTTGCGTACTGGGAGTTTGCCTGTTGTTTTCATCCGATTGCGTATCGATGCGCGCATACTTTATAAACCTATCTACAATGTCCATGATAAATTATCTTTTGGTGAACGATCATTCCATGTTGGAACAGACCTGTCCTACAAAGATAACATCTACCCGGCAATTTCACCCAATCTTTTGCGGTAAAATTTATTTTTCCCGATTGAAAAAGCAATAGAAAAAGAGATCGACAGAGAAAAAAACATTTTCACCATTTTGTAACTTAAAAAAAAGCCTTATCTTTGCAGTCGGGTAAGTCCTATACGGCCAGCTCCCAATGAACCCCCCAGGTCTTGATCGAAGCAAGGGTAGTGGGTTGTAGCGGGGCGATATAGTAAGCTTACCCTTTTTTTATCTCAAATAATCCCGAATCCCGAAAAAAAACCATCTCCCCCCCACCCTTCCC
>JAAYFR010000060.1 GCA_012728155.1 Bacteroidales bacterium
GATTATCAGCAAGTTTGTATTGCATACTTTTAATCTGACGAAACCAGCCGATTTATCTCTTCAACGTCTGCAATGCCTCGTCGGTTGCGGCAAGCAGAGGCTCGATGGAGATCGGCGAGCCCACCGCATTCTTCATCCATTGCTGAGGAATAATACTCCCTTGGGTGTACATGCGATCCATCTCGTCGGCCAGATTCTTACCCCTCACCTGCTGTTCAATCTGGAAAGCAATCAGGTGCCCCATAGGATAATTGGGCAGATAGAGCGGATAATCGATCATATGTGAATAGATGCCCAACAAAGTCTCATCCTCACCTCCCAATATACCGGCATAATAGCTGTTCCACACCTCTTTGGCGGCAGTGACCACCGCCTCTTTCAGTTGTTCCGGCGTAGCTTCCGGATTGGCATACAACCATTCCCACACCTCTATGTCGACCAGCGATACACCCATGATCTCATAACAGGACCAGAAATTATCCAATGCCAGCCAATGTTCATCTTCCGGATTGGTTTTTTTCAACCCCAGCAGCTCCAGATCCCGCTTTTGGAAGATAAATGCTACCGCTTCAGTGAAAGCCGTATTAGGAACGCCATTCAGTATATAATAATCGACGTCGTTCATGGTGATGGTCTGTTCCACATTATGTCCGAACTCATGGACGGCAATATTATATCCTTTGTAATCCAACCCTTCCGCCCCGATACGGGTACGCAGCCGTGCCACATCATTCCGCATCTCGGCGCCCCAGGCATGGCCGGCACCACGGGAAGCATCCACCGTAACCAGCGAAGTGATCTCCTTTGCCTTAGCAGGTTTCCAGCCCAGTTTCACCATGATATTGGGTAGATCTTCTTCCAGCGCTTTCGCATCAGGATACTTCCGCGAAGTGATGGTGGTCAGCTCATCTTCAGGAATGCCACCACCTGACTTGAATCCGTTATACCAGATATCGAACGGTTCCAGCTTTCGCCCCAGACGCGACTCGATAAACGATGCCACCTCCTTCACTTGTGGCGAGGCAAGCAATCCTTTGAACAGCTCTTCCACATCTTTCTGTGGCACCTCCATCGTCCCGTCGAATGCACGGGCAAGCTGGGTGGGATAATGGGATGAATAGGGATCAAGTTGACGCATCGCATGGAAATTCTTCAGAAACACCTCGTATCTCCGGTTATCTTCGGGGGTAGAAGCAACTATCTCTCCACTATTGTCGAAGAGTTGATTCGATATCGGATTCCAAAAATTGAGACCACTATTGATCACCTGCATGGGAATGGACTGGTCGATGATACGTTGCATCACCTTATAAATCATCCGCTGTTTTTCCAATCCTTTTTCCCTATCGGCATAGTTTGATTTCAATTCATCCCGCAATCCCCAGTGGGAGATCAGTTTCATATGGTCGGGGAACAGCTGTTTGCCATTTTCATTCCGCAGATTGCCCATATAGATATTGTAATCGGAGATATAGGCATCGGCTTCGGTGATCGTCCTGGAGATATTCTGCTGAATAGCCGCCGGCACCCGTGATATAAAACGGTCACCCATACGGGCATAAGCCCATTCTTTACGGGACCATCCCGCACCCAGCTCTGTCTTTTCCTCCAACGTATAAAAAGGGAAGTTCGACGCCGTAAGGAGAGCAACCTTATTGGCATAGAGGTCATCCGCCAGGTGTGCCGAAGCACTATAACCACCGAACATCATGTCTATCGGCGTGATCTCGGCGCCTTCTAACTGCAGGGGCGCTTTCAACATCACATCCATCTTGTGGTAATAACCGTTGATCACCTCAAAGTTTCGTTCCAAAGTATGGAACAGTTGGGCGAGTTGCGCGGTATCACCTACAAACGAGCTCTTACAAAAATTGGCAAAATCGCCCACGGCGCCATCCTGCTCACGCCATAAACCGGCCACCTGCCGCACCCCCCGGTCAATACGGAATGTATGGGATCCTCCGAGAGAATCTTTGAGCTGTTTAATCACTGCTTCAACCCGGAGATCGGGGATAAAATCAATTGTCTGCATCTTCTTTTTGCTGTTTTTGTCGGAATTGTCGCATGCTACTACTCCGATAAGAAAGAGAAAAAGGGTAAAGAATAAGGATTTCTTCATGACTTTGTTTTTTAGTTGAGCTATGCTGAGAGGTATCTTATATTATCCAAAGATATAAAAATCATCTCTAACTTACCCGCTGTGTCGGTTTTTTTTTATAGTTTTACGTCATTACATAAATCGGGACAAATCATTTAAAAATCTTTCTAATGAGACTTATAACCATATTACTCATATTTATGGCAGCTCTCAACCTTTTCGGGCAGAATTCCAGCATCATTGCCGAAAAGGCGGAGATAAAAAAGATCGCTACCGGTTACGCCTTTACCGAAGGTCCGGCTGTCTCTCCTAATGGGCAGGTTTTTTTTACCGACCAGCCTAACGACCGTATTTATGTTTGGGATGAAACCGGAGGAGTGGCGTTGTGGTCGGATGACACGGGGAGATCCAACGGCATCTATTTCAATGCCGATGGGCAATTAGTCTCTTGTGCCGATTTACAGAATCAGCTGGTCTATTTCGATAGCGATAAAAAGAGACACCTCCTTTTTGAAAATTATGAGGGTAAACATCTGAACGGTCCCAACGACCTGTGGATTGCTCCCAACGGGGATATTTACTTTACCGATCCCTATTATCACCGCAACTACTGGCAGGAGGGGCATACCCAGGTACAGGATGTGGGGGGTGTTTACCACCTTTCACGCAACGGAATAGCGACACGGGTAATCGGCGACTACAAACAGCCCAACGGGATCATAGGAACACCCGACGGCAAAATGCTTTATGTAGCAGACATCAACGACAGGAAAATCTGGAGGTATGAGATTCAACCTGACGGAATGCTTAGCGGAAAAACTTTCTTCGCACCCAATGGCTCCGACGGGATGACCATCGACAACCGGGGGAACATCTACCTCACTATGGGCAAGGTATGGGTCTATTCACCGGATGGAGAGCTGATACAGGAGATCGACCTGCCCGAGAGCCCTTCCAATATCTGTTTCGGAGGGAAAGAACGGGATATCCTCTTTATTACGGCCCGCAGTTCGGTCTATACACTAAAAATGAACGTAAGAGGGGTTGATTAGAGCCCCCTCTTGAAATATATTCCCTACTGTGATTGATTCGCATCAATACAACTTGCGAAAAATAGTACAGCAAGGAAAAGATCCACAACACTATTGTCATTAAACTATAAATTAAAAACAAAATGAACGAAATCAACAAGTATGTAGAGCAACACAAGCAGCGCTTTTTGGATGAACTTTTTGAACTGATCCGCATCCCTTCCATCTCCTCCATTCCGGCACACAAACCCGATATGTACCGTGCCGCCGAGAAATGGAAAGAGATCCTGTTAGCTGCGGGTGCCGACAAGGCGGAGGTGATGGAGACCGACGGGAATCCGGTAACGTATGGTGAGAAGATCATCGACAAGAAAGCTCCAACCGTGTTGGTGTATGGTCATATGGATGTGATGCCGGTCGACCCTCTCGATCTTTGGAAAACCGATCCCTTTGAGCCGGTGGTGAAAGATGACAAGATATGGGCACGCGGTGCCGACGACGACAAAGGACAGGCGTTCATGCATGCCAAGGCGTTCGAATATCTGGTTCAATCGGGCAAATTGGGCTGCAACGTGAAATTTCTGATTGAAGGGGAAGAGGAAGTAGGCTCTCCCAATCTTCCCAAGTTTTGTAAAAAACAGAAGAAGATGCTGCAGGCCGATGTGATCCTTGTCTCCGACACCTCGATGATTGCCCGTGACGTGCCTTCCATCACTACAGGACTCCGCGGATTGGCTTACTGGCAGGTTGAAGTGACAGGCCCTTCCGCCGATCTCCATTCGGGATTGTTTGGCGGGGCGGTCGCCAATCCTATCAATGTCCTTTCAAAAATGATCGCCCAGACTATGGACGATGAAGGACATATCCTTATTCCCGGTTTTTATGACGATGTGGTGGAGGTCTCCAAAAAAGAACGTGCGATGATGGCCAAGGCACCTTTCTCCCTTCAGGAATACAAGAGATCTGTCGGTGTGAGGGAGCTGTCCGGAGAAAAGGGATATACCACCAACGAACGTACCGGTATCCGTCCTACTTTCGACGTATGTGGTATCTGGGGTGGCTATACCGGTGAAGGGGCCAAAACGGTACTCCCCTCCAAGGCGTACGCCAAGATCAGCACCCGCCTGGTACCCAATCAGGATCACAAGAAGATAGAGAAGCTGTTTGTGACATATTTTGAGTCGATTGCTCCCAAATCGGTGAAGGTGAAGGTGGAATACCTGCACGGCGGTCCATCCTACGTATGTCCTATCGATCTTCCCGCTTACAGAGCGGCTGAAAAGGCGTTAAAAGATGTGTATGGAAAAGATCCTGTACCGGTCCGTTCCGGTGGAAGCATTCCCATTATCGCCACTTTCGAGGAGATATTAGGTGTGAAGTCGGTACTGATGGGCTTCGGACTGGGATCGGATGCCATCCACTCACCCAACGAGAATTTCCCGTTGGAGCAGTTCTATAACGGTATCAGAACCCTTCCACTGTTTTATCACTATTTCAGTGAACAAAGAGATAAAAGCCAAAAGTAACACACCAAAAGGTTGCACAACGGACGAAGAATGTAGGTGGTAAATTTGAGATTTTGCCAACTCTATAAAATGTGCACATAGGCAATGTAGTTGGTAGTCTTTGCAACGGGAGTCAACGAGAGGTAGCCGGAAAGTATTTTTCCGTTCTCTACCTTCAATGGGGATTCCCGTTGCATCTTTTCATGAAACGACAAAGCGCTCCCCGGTTTTTTACAATAATCCACTGCGAACCGCCCTTCTGCACCGGTATGGAGGTAACGATCGTGAAAGATACGCGCTACCATTCCCATATTCATCCGCATATTGATTTCCACACAGGGTTGGAGACAATATCCTCCGTACATTTCACACACCATCATATCTACTCCGGCATAACCGGTATAGAGCGGGAAACGGTCGGAAAGCTTTTTTATCAGTGACCCTCTAAGCCGATGCAATAATTCTAACGGAACATAGGCAGAGAGTTTTTTCTCAATCCGGGCATCCGAGAGCAGTTCATTCCCCATATAGGCACCGGACGAAGCAGCAGTAAACATGGAATAGCCGGTGAAACTTACCGCTCCCTTATCCAGATAGAACTCCATCGCGAAATCCTCTATCTTGTCCAGCACCGGCTCTGCCACCACTCCTCCCTGTTCGCGGACAACCCGGCGGCACCAGTCCCGTTGCTTATCGGTAATTCCACCCAATATCCATACCAGTCCTTTGCCGCTACCGGAAAGGGGCATTTTTAACACTTTATCCCCAGGTGTCGATGGTAACCATGCATCTAATTCATCGGCATCGGTAAAAAAATGAGACTCCCCACAGCATCCGCCCTCTTCGGCTTGCAACTCACTCAATATCTCCACGGCATGTCGACGATTAGAATAATTTCGCAACCGCACTAAATCCTCCGGCGACGGCAAAAGCTGCTCATTCACGCCCGCCGACATGAGTTTTTTTCGTAGCATAGGATTCCATCCCCAGGGAACAATATCCAGCTCGGGATACAAAGCTATATCGGAAAAGGGAATAAGGGATGCTCGTAACGGCAAGATCTTTTTGAC
>JAAYFR010000061.1 GCA_012728155.1 Bacteroidales bacterium
CACAGCTGTTGCCGACGGGTCCGGGGCATATCCTGTTGATGATCGGTTCCATCTATCTCTTCTTCTACTGGTTAAAACAAAATTATACGATTGCCGTTATTTTTATTACCACATTTGTGATGGGAGCGTTCGATCTTCTCGCCAACGAGGGAATTGCGGTAATCTTTCCGAGGGTGATCGACACAATAGTAGGTGGCGTATTGGCATATCTGTCGGTGCGTTTTATCTGGCCCAACTGGCAGTACAGGCAACTCCCGGGATTACTGCTGAATGCGGTGGTAAAGAGCAGGCGTTATTTCGAAAGTATATATGACCATTCTGTTTCGGAAGAGGCTTACCTTCATAACCGGCGTACCGCTTACAATGCCGACAATGCACTTACTTCCGCCTGGAAGTGGATGCGGCTGGAACCTAAAAATGTACGCCGAAACCAGGACAGGGCTTTTAATCTTACCAATCTGAATCACGCCCTATTATCTTATATTTCCGCTTTGGGTGTACATAAATCAGCAGAAGACCTGTCAGAGAAAGAACTCGATTTTTGTCGTGATGTGAGTGATGTACTCCGGTTGGTTTCCGAAATGCTAACCCGTCAGGCCGATGAGGCGCAGATAGCCTCTTATCTTCAAAAAGCAAACTGTTGGGATGAGCAGATGGAAGTGATGATGAATGACCCCGGAAACAGAAGGGTAAGGCTTATTTATAATATTGCCCATGTCTCTCGGGAATTGTTGCTGGAGGCGAGGGGGATTATTATTGATCGGTAAAAAATAGTTTGATATTCAGGGTATTTGTAACTTGTAGAATCTTCAATAAATTTCTCATTTTATTTTGTTGCAGTGAAAAATTAGTCTATTTTTGTGATAGTAAAATTTACAGCTGTAAACTTTACGATTGTAAATTTTATTACAAGGTTGGATAAATAAAAAAAATTAGAGAGATGAAACGAGCATGAATATCATTACACCCAAGTGTATGATTAAAAGCGAGTTCCATACACCTTGATGTAAAAAATCAAATAATCGTATGAAACGAGCATGATAATCATTATCACACAAGAGCATGATTAAAAGCGAGTTCCATACGATACATTTGAAAATAAAAGTTTTAATCGTATGAAATTCTATAATAGGGAGAAAGAATTAATGTCATTGGAAAAGATACGTCAGGTATCGTTCTCAGTACACTCTCAAATGACAGTGCTTACTGGTCGACGTCGTATCGGTAAGACCAGCCTTATCTTCGAAAGTTGCAAAGGCTCGCCTACCGTGTATCTTTTTGTCAGCAGGAGCAATGAAGCGGATCTGTGTCAGAGGTTTACCGTAGAAATTCGACAATCATTGGATATTTATACACCCGAATTTACAAAATTTGCTGAATTGTTTCATTTCTTGATGGACTTAGGTACACGCTTGAAATACAACTTGATAATAGATGAATTTCAGGACTTTTATTATATCAATAAAGAGGTCTACAGCTTGATGCAGGGTACTTGGGATAGGCTAAGAAAGCAAAGTCACGTTAATCTCATTGTGAGCGGTTCGGTTTATACGCTTATGAACGAGATTTTTAAAGATTCCAAGGAGCCTTTATACGGTCGTGCGGACAGTATCATGAAATTGGTTCCTTTTCCCACTACAGTTTTAAAAGAGATTTTGTCCGATTATAAACCGGATTATACCAAAGATGATTTATTGGCTCTTTATACATTTACAGGAGGTGTGCCTAAGTATATTGAGTTGTTTATGGATCATGGATGTACTGATATGAAAAGCATGGTAGGCTTTATGTTACAACCTGATTCTTCTTTCCTGACAGAAGGGCAAGGCTTGCTTATACAGGAGTTCGGTAAAAGATATGGAAATTATTTTTCCATTCTTTCAGCGATCTCCAATGGA
>JAAYFR010000062.1 GCA_012728155.1 Bacteroidales bacterium
CTGGTAGCCAGCTTCAATTGGAGCAACGGGTGTTTTATTGTTACGGATACACTGTAACCAATTTAGAAAGTGATCGGTACATTCTATTGGTTCTACTTTCCGTTCACCTTTAATTGATCCATCACTTCGAGGAGCACCTTCATCGCTAAAGGTTGGAGTATTCCAATTACCCATCTTAAGAACACCTTTGTCTCCATAAAAATTACGCACGCTCCCTGCTCCATTGCCAAGATTGTTTGAACTGCTTACCAGAAATCCTTCGGGATAAATCCATGTGGCTTGTATACAGTCGGGCGTGGTAAACTTGTATTCGTCATGCCATGTAAATGTTCCTCCAAGGCATACACATGATTCCGGAAATCCAGCCCCGGTAATATAATGTACCATATCAATAAAGTGTGCTCCCAGGTTAGGAATTGGGCCATGGGAGAAATCGTAATAACCGTACCAGGCTGAATATAATGCAGCATTAAATGGCCTGTAAGGCCTGTCTGCAAGAAACTCTTCCCAGTCAACATCCTCTTTCCTAACCTCCCGCAAATATCCGTACCAATATGGTTTTGGACTGTTGCGGCACTCTTCAATTCGAGAAAGTTTGCCTGATTTTCCATTGCGGAATAATTCGCGTGCTCCGACTGCTCCGGGCAAGCTTCGAAGTTGCGTTCCCACTTGTGCAACAATACCGGCTTCCTTGACAGCATCGACAGCATTAATCAGTTTTGTCATGTCCATGGCCAACGGTTTCTCCACATATACATGTTTCCCCGCACGGGCAACTGCTTCCAGATGTGTAGTATGCAAATGATCAGGCGAAGCAATCATTACCGCATCCAGATTATCTAATTCCAAAAGATCGCGGTATGAAGTGACCTGCCTGGCATCGCGTCCATACCACTTTTTGATTTTTATGTTGGCTTGTTCTCTGGCAACGCTCCACGGATCACAGATTGCGGTAATTTCAACATTCATTTCATCTGTATGTTTATAAATGCCACCCATGAATACCTTGTTACCACGCGAACCACAGCCGATAATTCCTATTCGAAGACGGTCGTTGGCTCCTATTGCCTTTCCTTTTTTCAATATTGTCAGTGGATGTGGCATAACACTAAGTCCCGATGTATATAAAACACCTTTTTTTATAAAATTTCTTCTGGATATATTTTTCATAACTCTAAAATTTATTGCTGATTCGTAGGATTAATATTCTTTGTTCTTATCTGAATCCCAATTATTCCCTGCCGGTATTTCGTCGTATCGATAAGCTTTCAGGTCATTGTAGAATTTAAATGTCCTGCCGACTTTTTGGAGTGAACTCATATTTTTATTTTTTGGGTTTAAGAAACATATATTCTGCACGGTCAATCCATCCTGTTCTTAAATCAAGTCTAAACCAACCCTCTGAGTTCTTTTTATGAATTCGTGAAGGGGAGAAAGATCCAAAGTCTTTAATGTCATATTCAAGCCATGTTTTTCCCAGATCGTTCGAAATCATAATTCCCAGTGTAAA
>JAAYFR010000063.1 GCA_012728155.1 Bacteroidales bacterium
AGCAATATATCGGTAGTCTCAAAACCTATTTTTCGCGGGAAGAGGGTGGCGATGAGATTGTGAACGATATAGAATGTCGTATCGCTGAACTGTTTGGTAATCGGTTGAAGCATGGTATCAATTGCATCACCGATGAGGATGTGAAATCTATTATTGACAGTATTGGCAGACCGCAGGATTTTGATTCGGATTACGAAGAGAGTGTGGAGGCCGGACAGGAATCTTCCTCCTCCCAATCGGGAAGAGCTGCTCCCGGAACCGCTAAAAGTGATGAAAGAGGGTCGGCGGAAAGCGAACGCCAGAGTTTGTATAGAAATACGAATGACCAGATCATCGGGGGAGTCTGTAGTGGCTTGGCACATTATTTCAAAACCGATCCCGTCTGGATCCGACTTCTCTTTGTGCTCTTATTCGGTTTTCTCTTTTGGGTATACATTGTATTATGGATCATTTTAAAACCGAAAATGCTGGAATCGAATGTTTCCAAGCGGCTTTACCGGAATCCTAACGACCGTTTTATCGGTGGGGTATGCGGAGGTATTGCAGCCTATTTCCGCATTGATTCATGGATACCTCGCCTCCTGTTCTTGTTGCCGCTCCTTTTGAATATGATAGGGATGATCTCTATTTTTCCTTTGAACCGAATTTTCGATAAGATAAGTTTCAACTGGAATATCAACTCAAGTCTTATCGTGGTTTATATTGTCCTTTGGGCGATTATTCCGGTGGCAAAAACTGTGAAACAAAAGCTGGAAATGATGGGTGAAGAGGATTATATCCGCTCTATCCGGGAAAAGGTGACCGACAATGTGGCGAGTGCGAAGAATCGAGCTGCCAATGGGGAAATCCTTACTCAACCGAAAGCGAATAATGATTTTCATCATGCTGTAGTAGAGGAGATGGATGGCAATAAAGCTGGGATGGAGGAGATACCTCCCGAACCACCTCTGTCGGAACGTCGTGCCGCCACTGTATCTCCACCTGAGCGTTCAGGTTGCTTGAATTTATTGATTATCCTTTTGAAAATCATATTCTTTTCTGTGGTTGGAATCTTCCTGTTGGTGTTGATTGGCTTGCTTGTCGCTTTATTGGTGACCGGCACTCATCTCGCGCCGTTGAAATCGCTTTTTATTGATCCCGGTTATGAGACCACTCTGCTCTTTACCGCGCTGGGATTACTCTTTCTTGTGCCCATTATAGCTGTGGTTGTATGGATCGTACGCCGTGCTATGAAAGCAAAATCGCGTCCGGCTATCGGAATTGTAGCCTCTCTCCTCTGGATTGCCGGTTTAGGAGTATCAGGAGTGTTGGGAGCAAGGATCGCCGACAAGTTTAGTGTGGAAAGTTCCAGTGAAAGGGAGGTGGTGGTGGCACCGGTGCACTCAAGCAAGATCTACCTGGAAATGCTTCCCTATGGTGAAGATTATGCTGAATTTAAATCGGGATATGTCCACGGAACCAATATTGATGAGTTGCCTTTTCTCACGATCAACGAAGATTCGCTCCTTTTTGACAAGATCAACCTGCTGATAGATAAAAGTGACGATTCGTTATTCCATGTGCGGATCATATCAGCTATTTATGGTAGCGATCTTCGTTCCGCCAAGGCTGATATCACCCAATTTTCGTATGAGATTGTGCAGAAAGACTCCCTATTGTTGCTCCCTGAGTTTTTATCCGTGCCGGTGCAACAGGGATTTAGAAACCAGAGTATCACGGTAGAGATATCCGTGCCAGCAGGGAGAACTGTTGAAATGAGCGAAGCATTACGCGATTACAAAGGAAACAGGCCTCCGGCAGTAGTACGCAAGCGGATCAAAAGTTACTCACGCCATAGCAATTATCTGCCGGTAGATATTTCATGATTTTTTTCATTGTGAATCGGAGGGCCGTTCCCCTATGGAGCGGTTTTCCCTTTTTCCGAAATAAATTATAAAATTATTCGTACTGGTATGAAAAAAATATTATCTTTGCATCCGCAATTCATAAACAGAGAGTTCTCTTGACTGGGAACATGAATTTTTGGATGGCAACAGGCAGTGGCTTGTTTTTCAAATCAGATGAACAGTAATGCCCAGATGGCGAAATTGGTAGACGCGCTAGTTTCAGGGACTAGTGTTGGCAACGACGTGCAGGTTCGAGTCCTGTTCTGGGCACCCTAAAAGCGCAGGTGGTGAAATTGGTATACACGCTACTTTGAGGGGGTAGTGCCGGTTACGGCGTGTGAGTTCGACTCTCATCCTGCGCACTTCAAGACCACCATACTCATGGTGGTTTTTTGTTATAATATGCTCTCTTCCAGCCTCCCATACTCTTCAAAAATATACTTGGGATAGAGTGAGCTCTTCTTGATTATTGTTGATTTTTTTCAATTATGTAAAGGTTAAACTTCGGACAATGAAAAGCAAACAGTCGATGGGTGATGAGTCTTCTATATTTTTTATACATTTGTAATAGATAGCCAAATTTTTAATGGAGATGCAGACCATAGGATTTCTAAAATGGTTGAATTATCCTTAGCTATAGGTTTAGTTCCGGACATCAAGTTTAGAGATTTAGCAGAGTATTTAAAAACAGATGAAACGACGCGATTTTTTGAGAACAACGGCAGTCGGAGCCGGCATGATTCTCCTGAATAATCAAACTGATATTTTTGGGCTTCCACAATATGAGTCGATAAAGAATAAGCTACCACGTTGGCGTGGTTTTAATATGCTCGATTTTTTCACTCCTCAGAGATACAGTGCCAATTCCCACCGATTTGCCGAGACGGAGATGGATTTTAAATGGATGGCCGATTGGGGCTTCGACTTTGTCCGTATTCCTATCGCCTATCCCAGTTATCTGAATTATGATCCAGCTTCAGGGAGGGATATCACTCCCGACCAGACCGTCGATTTCAGGGAAGAGGCATTGGATGCCATCGAACAGGTGGTATATGCGGCCAATAAGTATCGCTTGCATGTAAGCCTTAATCTGCACCGTGCGCCCGGTTTCTGTATCAATGCCGGATTCCATGAACCCTTCAACTTGTGGAAAGATGAAGAGGCACAACAGGCTTTTTACCAACATTGGGAGATGTGGGCAAAGCGTTTCAGGAACGTCTCTGCCGATTTGTTGAGTTTTGATCTGGTCAACGAACCCTGTTTCAAGGAGGATATGAACGAGCAGTTCTCACCCTCTAAACCGATTCCCGGCGATACCTATCGTAAGGTAGCTGTCGGCTGTCTGGATGTGATCCACAAACAGCATCCCGACAGGCTGGTGGTTGCCGACGGTAACCACGGAGGATCGCTGGTGGTGCCGGAATTGACGGATCTCCCTATAGGACAGAGCTGCAGAGGCTATTTCCCGCATTATATATCTCATTATCGCGCCAGCTGGGTATGGAAAAATCCTGATGATGCTCCCATGCCGGTATGGCCGGGTACTATTGACGGTCAGAAATTCGACCGTGAAGTGCTTGAGAATTTCTATCGTCCCTGGATCGATCTGGTGAAGCAAGGGGTGGGTGTGCATTGCGGCGAATGTGGCTGCTACAGTGAGACACCGCATGATGTCTTTCTCGCATGGTTTGAAGATCAGTTGGATATCCTGACCAGCCACGGTATAGGATGGGGATTATGGAATTTCCGGGGCACTTTTGGCCTTATCGATTCAAGAAGAAAAGATGTAGCGTATGAGGATTGGCACGGTCATAAATTAGACCGTAAGCTCTTGAAGCTGCTTCAGAAGTATTAGTCAATACAACTAACAATAACATAGACGATGAAAAGAAAGTTATTATCAGTAACCTGCTGCCTTATATTGGCAATTTTGAGCACAGTTCCCTCGATAGCCCAGACACGCTGGCATGACCCGATGAAAGCAGATGTCAGTGTGATTCAGCACCAAGGGTGGACAAATGAAATAGGGAAAACATACCGGCGGTTGCCGGATAGAGCGAAGGAGATAGTAAGAAAACCGGTCTGGAGTTTATCCGGTAACTCAGCGGGGTTGGCTATTCATTTTTATACCAATACTAAAAAAATCGAAGTGAGGTATCAGGTAACTGAGGATATTGCGATGTTTCATATGCCAGCTACCGGTAAATCGGGGATGGATCTCTATACTATTGATTCGGACGGGAAATGGCAACTGGTTTCCGGCAAGTATCATTTCGGTGATACCATCACCTATATTTATGAAGGATTATCGCAAAGTCAATACCACAAACAAGGATTTGAATATCGTCTGTATCTGCCTCTCTACAACTCCGTGAAATGGTTGGAAATCGGTATCGACAACTCAGCGGAGCTTGAATTCATACCCACGCTGCAGGAGAGACCCATTGTGGTGTATGGTACATCTATTGCCCAGGGAGGGTGTGCCTCACGGCCGGGAATGGGATGGAGTAATATTTTGTCCAGAAAACTCGATTATCCTGTCGTAAATCTTGCCTTTTCGGGTAATGGACCACTCGAAAAGGAGTTGGTAGATCTGATGGACGAAATAGATGCATCGCTTTACATCTACGATTGTCTGCCTAATATGAGTGGCTTATCGTCGGATGAGGTGGTGAAGCGAACAATCTATGGCGTTAATAAGATCAGAGAAAAACATAAGACGCCAATTTTGCTGGTCGATCATATCGGAAGAAGAAATGAAGCACTCAATGAGTCGTCCCAAAAAGAGAGTGAATGGTTGAATCATGCTTTAAGGTTGGCGTATGACTCGCTGTCTCATATGGGTATCGAGCACCTCTATCATTTAAGCAGAGAAGAGATCAATTTTCCGGAGGATGGCTGTGTGGATTATATCCATCCGAATGATCTGGGTATGCAGGCCTATGCCGATGCTTATGAAAAAATGATTAGGGAGATTCTCAGTATGCCCGTCGGAGATATGAGAACTACCCAGCCAGTGAGCCAGCGCAGAGAACCCTATATCTATGAATGGAAAAAGAGACATGCGGATATATTGGGGAGTATGCAACAGAAACAACCCTCCAAAGTGATTATCGGTAACTCTATCACCCATTACTGGGGTGGGAGCACCGAGCATCAAAACGGGAGCCGGAGTTGGAAAAACCAGGTAGAGCCTGCCGGATATTGTAATCTTGGATATGGGTGGGATAGGATTGAAAATGTATTGTGGCGAGTCTATCATGGGGAACTTATGGGTTACGAGGCAGAAGAGGTGGTGCTGATGATCGGAACCAACAACTTGAACTTAGATAGCGATGAAAATATTGTAAGAGGCCTCCAGTTCCTGTTAAAACAGATCAATATTCGACAGCCTAAAGCAAAAATTAAAGTGGTGGGGTTGCTCCCACGACGGGCTGTGGAAGATCATGTGAGAAGCATCAATAAGCGAATTGCAGAGATGGTTTTAATGGAGGGTTATCACTATCTGGATGTGGGAGATTTGTTGTTGCTGGAGAGTGGAAAAATTGATGAATCATTATTTTTAGATGGTTTACATCCCAATGAAACAGGTTATGAAAAGATAGTGAATGATATCATTGCACGGTAAAATGTTTCACTCCCACGTTGGGTGAATCGGTACAGAAGCCAAGAAAAAACCCTGAAAGTATCTTGAACTTTCAGGGTTTATTGTATATAAAACAATGTGTAGCAATTGTTTATAGGCTTTCTCCGAAATCCTCCTTGAACTTGGCAATCAATTTCTGTGGCCAGTCGCTTACCGGCTCCAACCCTCCCATAAAGAAGCGCAGTACGGGGGGTTCATATACGAAGCGAAGACCACCGATCAGCGCCCGGTTTTCGTATAACCAGGTCATCCGATCCTCTACATATTTAATCTGCGACAGGGTAAATACCCGGCGGGGTACTGCCAGTCGTACCAGTTCCATATCGGCATAGGTCTCGTTGCCATATTCGTCACGTTGGTTGGAGATAGAACCTCTTTCCATTCCTCGAATTCCCGAAATAAGAAACAGCGCTGCGGCCAATGAGCCTGCGGGATACTCCTTTTGAGGGATATGGTCGCACACCTGCATTGCGTCTACGTGGACACCCAACACACCGGCTGGCTTTACCACCGGTACTCCTTGTCTGTCAAGGGCATTCACTAAATAGGCAATATAACTGGGGCTTTGGCTAATTATTGTCTCGTCGAGTGTTTCATACAGTCCCACAGCCATCGCTTCAATTTCACGCACGGAGATACCTCCATAGGTGAGAAACCCTTCGAACAGTGGTACAAGTGCTTCCAGTTCTTTGTAGATATCGATATTGTCGGTACAGATACCTCCTCCACGGGAAGAACTTAATTTTCGGGCCGAGAAATAGACAATATCTGCCAGGCCGGTCATGATTTTTATCACTTCGCCCATGGAACTCTCTTTAAATTCTTCTTCCCGTTGGATTACCAGATAGGCGTTCTCACCCAGCAAACTGGCGTCGAGGACAAGACGGATATTATATTTGTCGGCAATAGCTCTTACATCTCTCAGGTTCTGTACCGAGAAAGGTTGTCCACCGATCAGGTTGGTAGAGGCTTCCATCCGGATGTAGGGGATATTTTTGGCGCCTTGTATTTTAATGACCTCTTCCAGCTTTTCGATATTCATATTTCCTTTGAAAGGGTGGGAGGAGTTGATCACGTAGGCTTCGTCATACAGCAATTCCGCTATCTTACCCCCATACTGGGTTATGTGGGCCATGGCGGTGGTAAAGTGGTAGTTCATTGGAACCAGATTCCCTTTACGCACATATGCATTCGAAAGGATATTTTCGGCTGCACGTCCTTGATGTACCGGCAGGTAGTATTTCTTGCCCAATACTTCTTCTACCGCTTTTTGCAGTCGGAAAAAACTCTGTGATCCGGCATAGGCGTCGTCCGCCTGCATCATAGCTGCCAATTGATTGTCACTCATCGCGTTGGTCCCACTGTCGGTAAGCATGTCGAGAAATACATCCTTGGTGTTAAGCCTAAAAGTATTGAATCCACCTTCCTGCAATGCCTCCAATCTTCTCTCAATAGGTACTAAATGTAATTTTTGTACTATACGTACCTTGTGCAACTCCAACGGAATATTCTCTCCGTTGTAAAATTTAATTTCATTCATGGGGCCTCTGTATCTGTCTTATAGTTAGTAATAAATTGATGTTTCTTGAAAATTGTTGAAAATATCAGCTTTTCCCTGCTAAATTTTAATATAAAACTGCAAATATAACACACAGGAAACGATTTCACCCAATTTTTGAGGATAAAATATATTTTTATTCTATAATGTGTGCATTTTTAAAGGCGTCAGTCAGTTGTTCAGCTGTCAGCTTATTGGCTTTTATATAATGGCGGCTGCTTGCCGGAACCGTTACACTGCTGTTTGTGGCGGAGATGATCTTTTTCTTTTTTCCCAATTTCTCATATAAAGTGATTTCTGATGATTTTAATGGTAATTCAATTTTTTTATTATCCGAAATATGCCAATAAACCACATAATAATCACCTTTTCTTTGGAAGAGGAAAGCCCTGATCTCTCTGCTTCCGCCGGCAACATCTATAATCTGATCGTAGGGTACCAGTTCGAATTGCCCCTGTTCGTCGAGAAGAAGGTGGTGTTCCTGCGCCACATTATGCAGCATCTTCTTCTGCTCATCTGTAAGCCAGTTTTTAGCCCGCACCTCTTCCCATCTCCTAAACACCTCCATATTATCTTTTGTCCTGGGATGAGCATCTAATGTGTGGAGATAGGCATGGATGGAGACCGGGCAATCCCAACCGGCGGCCACGCTTGTCACATATTCGAGCATATCGGGTTGTGTGCCGACACTATTTTCACTGGGAAGAACATAGCCCAACCAGCCGAAATTGATGCGTGTGAAATCCTGCTTCATCCGTGGCGCCTCCTCTGCCGGCCATTTCCGCACCTCCTCCTTTACTGCTTCCGGTGCAAAAATATCAAAGGCATTGCCACCGCTTAACATATGCCAACTGAAATGCGATTTTGCGGCTCCTTCGGCGAACAGCGGTTCGGGTTGTAACCGTTTGAATACACGGTACTGAGCCAAGGCCACATTCAATCCGAAGGGTGGATTTACACCCTCGGAACCGTCGAAATAGATAAATTGAAATCCTGCATCATAAATATTGGCAATTTTTTCAGCAATTTCATCCTGCAGGCTGGTTCGCTGATCGATATAGAGGCTTGTGGCGCCAAATTCGCTGACATCCACAATCCCGATGATCGAGCCTTTGGGCAGGCCGTTGATGGTCGTCTTATTGATGCCCCTGGTACATCCGGAGAATTTATAGGGTCGGGTAGTGGTATAACTCTCGTATGAAATGAATTCGGTACCCACTTTCAATACCCTGCATCCATCTGCCATGACGGTTCCCTCTGGGTTTTGCTCGACAAATAGCTCACTGTCGCCGGTTCCTAAATCTTCCGCTAAGGTAAAACTTCTTGTGAGGTTCAAGCGGTGATCGGGGATGGGTGTTACATATTGGCTATTGCGACCGATATGGGAGTGTAGAAAATGGACACCGGGGATAATGCCTGCCGCTTTAATTTTATCCAACATCTTTCTTAGATCCTCTTTCCCGTTGGGATAGAGTTTCTTATCGATTTCGTAATTGCCGATCTTATCATAACCGCCAAATCCTTCAAAAGCAGGGTAGTAGAGGCTCATAGTTCTGAATCCACCCATTTTGGCATATTCAATATGTTGCTCCACATTGCCCGGGTTTACTTGCGGCGACCAGTAGTAGGAGGCATTGATTAGTTTGCTTCGCCTACTTTCCACCCCTTTCGGTAAACCGAACTCCTCCTCAATATATGCGATGTTATCCAGCAGAGATTCCGGTTTGCATACAACCAGTGCGGCACCTGTTCCTTCAAATTTTACCTCTTTTAAAGCTGTGGCTGTTAGTAGTTTGTACTTTTCATGTTTTTCAAAATCGATATAAGCGTTCTCATCCGTAGCCAACACATTGACAGCCACATTTTCATCCCAACTCACGTTTAGCCACTCGCCGAAATATCTATGGTTGCGAATCGGTAATTGTAAGAGACGTAGTTCGGTAGCCGGAGGAGGGGTTATCTTGAGATAGGAAGGGTAGGTGCCCGGTGCTACTATGAAGCCATCCAGCGTGAAACCAACATAAGCGGGAGTCTCTTTTATTCGTATGATAGCCTGATAAGGAATCAGTTCGAAACCGACAATCAGCTTGTCTCCCTCCCTATGGATAGCATTTGCCTGAAAAGTTGTTCTTTTATTCGGGTGTGCCAATTTGATCTCGTTATGGTATGGCCGCTCCTGGGTGACTGAGAAAAGAGGGATATTTTCCTCCTGCATCAAGCACTCTTCGCCGGTCGACTTAAGCGTCAAGCTTTTGGTGACCGCATCACTCCCCACGATTAATCTAAACTGTTGATTTTCAATGATGAGATTCTCTCCCTTTTTTACTTCTAAATTTTGAGCAGATAGTGGACCGACAATCATGATCTGTAAGCATATCAAATAGAGAAGATTTTTCATATCGGCCATTTTATTTTTGTTGTACACATATCTGAATGAAAGGTTCACCATATCAATTTGTTTTTTTGAATTTCGTGTCATGTTTCGTACAAAGATAGTAAATGGTGCGAAAAATATGCTCAAAAAAAATAAATAAAGATAGATGATAATCGCTTTGGAAATTCTGAAACCGTTTGTAGAAAAGAAAAACCCGCTTTTTGAGCGGGTTTGGAAAATCTGAAATGTTGTCTTACCAGGACTCGAACCTGGACAAACAGGACCAGAATCTGTTGTGCTACCATTACACCATAAGAC
>JAAYFR010000004.1 GCA_012728155.1 Bacteroidales bacterium
AAATATACCTATTCGGTAAGAGGAATGGCTGACTTTAAAGCCCGCATATTCGAAAAACATTTTAACGGTACCGATATCGAGATAAACGGTAAAGAATTGACGGTACAATTCGTCGGAACATTTAATGTCTATAACCTGTTGGCTGTCTATGGAACTGCCCTGCTGCTCGGACTCGACGATGAAGAGTTGCTACGGACACTTTCAGTGCTAAAACCGGTGGCGGGCAGATTTCAAACATTGAGGTCACCGAAAAACTATACAGTAATCGTCGATTATGCACATACGCCCGATGCACTCTCTAATGTGTTGCACGCAATCGATGGCGTACTGAATAAGAAAGGCAGAATTATTACGGTAGTGGGCTGTGGAGGTAACCGCGATCGGAGCAAACGACCTATGATGGCGTACGAAGCAGTGCAATGGAGTGATAAAGCCCTGTTTACATCTGATAATCCTCGGTTCGAAGAGCCGGAAGAGATACTGCAGGATATGCTCGACGGACTTACTGTAGAGCAGAAAGCCAATACACTTACTATCACTGATCGGCGGGAAGCAATCAAAACCGCCTGTGCAGTGGCACAACCGGGAGATGTAGTCCTTATTGCCGGTAAAGGGCATGAGGACTATCAGGAGATAAAAGGAGTGAAGTACCATTTCGATGACAAGGAGGAGGTGGAAAAGATTTTTAATTTGTTGATTTAACGATGAGCTGATTAGCAGATTTAATCACCACATCATCACATCATCACATCATCACATCAAAAAATGTTATACTATCTATTTGAATATTTAAACAAACTTGATTTTCCCGGAGCCGGCATGTTCCAGTATGTGATGTTCCGGTCTGCCATGGCGGCCCTCTTTTCCCTGCTAATCGGCATCTTTGTGGGGAAAAAGATTATTAACGCATTGCAACGAAGGCAGATAGGAGAGACCATACGGAATCTCGATCTGGAAGGGCAATACAGCAAACGGGGTACTCCAACTATGGGAGGAGTTATTGTAATCCTATCCATTTTAGTATCCACGTTGCTTTTCGGGAAATTAGAGAATATCTATATTATCCTGATGCTGGTCAGTACCGTCTGGCTGGGGACATTGGGATTTGCCGATGATTATATCAAAGTATTCAAAAAGGATAAAGAGGGGTTGAAAGGGAAGTTCAAGGTCGTGGCACAGATCGGATTAGGACTGATCGTTGGACTTACCATCTATTTTAGCCCTGAGATTGTTGTCCGAGAAAACAGGGAAATTCGCATTAACAACGTAATAGAGAATGTCACCTATCAGAACGAGGATGTAAAGACGACCAGTACCACTATTCCGTTTGTGAAAAATAACAACTTCGATTACAAATGGCTCGTCGGCTGGATGGGCGAATATGCTGATGTAGCGGGATGGATTGTTTTTATTCTGGTGGTAATTCTTATTGTGACGGCGGTCTCCAACAGTGCCAACTTAACGGATGGGTTAGATGGCCTGACATCCGGCTCGTCGGCTATCATCGGAGTGGCATTGGGTATCCTCGCTTATGTTTCGGGACGTGTCGACTTTGCCTCTTATCTTAATATAATGTACATACCGGGTGGAGATGAACTGATGGTATTTGCTTCCGCTTTCGTGGGAGCATGCGTCGGTTTCCTCTGGTACAACGCCTATCCTGCGCAAGTATTTATGGGTGATACGGGTAGCCTGACAATGGGGGGGATTATTGGCGTTTTTGCCGTACTGATCCACAAGGAACTATTGTTGCCGATTTTATGTGGGATCTTTTTTGTAGAAGCATTGTCGGTCATCGTGCAGGTATCCTATTTTAAATATACGAAGAGAAAATATGGCGTCGGCAAGCGTATCTTTAAAATGACACCGCTGCATCATCATTATCAAAAGCCGGGCGATGGAAGTATCGACGCTATTGTCCAGAAGCCTCTTGTTCCATTGGCAGAGCCGAAAATTGTAAGCCGCTTCTGGCTGGTAGGGATGATCCTTGTGGTATTGGCGTTGGCAACCCTTAAAATGCGGTGATGATGGAGAAGAAGCTGATGGTAATATTAGGTGGTGGAGAAAGTGGTGTGGGAGCTGCTATACTGGCGCAAAAGAAAGAGTACAGAGTGTTTTTATCCGACAGTGGAACTCTGGCCGATGCCCATCGGCAAACGTTGCAAGCATATCAGATCGATTTCGAAGAGAACGGACATACCGACGAAGCGATTTTAGAGGCGTCTGAAATTGTAAAAAGTCCCGGTATTCCCAATACCGCTCCCATCATGCAAAAAGTGCTGGCAAAAGGTATCCCGGTAATCTCCGAAATTGAATTTGCCGGAAGATATACCGATGCGAAGATGATCTGTATCACCGGAAGTAACGGGAAAACTACTACAGCCAGCCTGATCTACCATATCCTCCGCTCAGCTGGATTGAATGTGGGAATGGGAGGCAATATCGGAAAGAGTTTTGCCCGACAGGTGGCAGAGGAGTCGTATGATTATTATGTGCTGGAGCTGAGTAGCTTTCAACTGGAAGGGGTATATGATTTCAAAGCCGATATAGCAGTGCTCCTGAATATTACGCCCGATCATCTCGATCGATACGATTACAATCTGCAGCATTATGTGGATGCCAAGATGCGGATTGTCAGGAATCAAAAAACCGAAGATGCAATTATCTACTGGATAGATGACCCTTTGGTGACAAGAGAGATGGAGAAATTAAAACCATCGGCTGCAATTTATCCCTTCGCTGAGAGAAAAAGTGACCGGGTGGTTGCATATACCGAAAATAGGAAAATCTATATTCAAACAAAAGAAAATATATTCGATATGGAATTGGAATTGCTTGCTTTGGAAGGAATGCATAACGTATTCAACTCGATGGCATCGGGTATTGTGGCAAAACTGATGGATGTCAGCGATGAGCAGTTACGCAAATCATTGTCCGACTTTAAAGGAGTCCCCCACCGACTCGAGAAAGTGGCTACGGTTCGCGGAGTACAGTATGTCAACGACTCTAAAGCGACCAATGTGAACTCATGCTGGTATGCATTGCAAAGTATGCGGTCGAAAACAGTATTGATCTTGGGCGGAACCGACAAGGGGAATGATTATTCTGAGATTGAAGAGTTGGTGCGCAATAAGGTAAAAGCATTGATTTTTTTAGGAAAAGATAATAGAAAACTACATACGTTTTTCGACGGAAAAGTAGATGAAATTTGGGATGCTACCTCTATGACCGAGGCGGTGGAGGCAGCCTACCAATTGTCAGAAAAAGGAGATACAGTCTTACTCTCTCCCTGTTGTGCCAGCTTCGACCTGTTCAATAACTATGAAGAGCGTGGCGATCAATTTAAGGAGTGTGTGAGACGATTATAATGAATGTAAATCATCAAATCATCAATTTATGCTTGACGACAGCAATAAAACAGCCGATCCCGATCAATTGAATAGCGGAAGCATGGAGACGGAATCTTCGTTAAGTGATTTCGGACGTAAGATCTTCAAAGGAGATAAGGTGATTTGGGTGGTTTTTATCCTTCTTTGCATTATCTCATTGGTGGAGATATTCAGTGCAACCAGCACCATTGTCTATCGCCAGCAAAATATGTGGGGGCCAATACTGCGACATGCCATGTTCCTGATAGGCGGGGTGGGAGTGATCCTCCTTATCCATAATATACCCTATCGCTATTTTTCATCATTGATATTTGTATTGATTGGGGCGGTTGTGTTGTTGATACTCACGCCATTTATCGGTGTGAGTGTCAATGGAGCAGACCGCTGGATCTCTTTTATGGGTTTTACTATTCAGCCTTCGGAAATTGCAAAAATATCACTTATGGGCACAATCGCTTTCCTGTTGAGCAAACAAAACGGAGAAAATGATGCCCTCCTTTTTCGATGGATGATAGGGTTGATGGTGGTTGTCTGCGGAATTATCGCTATGGATAACTTGTCCACCGCTCTCTTGTTGTTTGGAATTTGTTATCTGCTGATGTTTATTGGCAATGTGAAATTCATGAGACTGTTGAAAGTGGCCGGATTGGGAATAGGAGCACTGCTCCTGTTTGTTTTGATGCTGAATGTGATGCCCGACAAGTGGACTGATTCCGGGGCATTAAGCCGCCTGGGAACATGGAAAAACCGGATTACCAACTTTAGTACCCATAAAGAGCTGTCGGAAGAGGAATACTATACAATTACCGACGAAAATTATCAGGTGGCGCACGCAAAGATCGCTATTGCCAATGGGGGTGTAGTGGGCGTGTTTCCCGGAAATAGTACCGAACGTGATTTCCTGCCGCAAGCCTATTCCGACTTTATCTATGCGATTATTATTGAGGAGATGGGACTCTTGGGCGGACTTTTTGTCCTGATGCTCTATGTGATCATATTGATCCGGGCAGGAATGATTGCCCGGAAGAGCGAGAAACTCTTTCCCAAATACCTTGTACTGGGGTCTGCATTGATGCTCTCCATGCAGGCTTTTATCAATATGGCGGTGGCGGTCAATTTTATTCCGGTCACCGGACAACCACTCCCCTTAGTGAGCCGAGGTGGAACCTCCACGCTTATCACCTGTGCCTATTTTGGGCTGATCCTAAGTGCCGACCGTTTTGGTATCGGAAAAAAGAAAGAGGAGTATCCCCACAAAACAGAATCCGGAGAGAAGGATGAAGAGGAGCATGAGCGCAACGACCCGTCGATAGAGAGGGAGAGAGTGGATAAGTTGGAAAATAATGTCGAATTTGAAATTATTCAGGTATGAAGCGGATAATCATCAGTGGCGGAGGTACAGGAGGACATATCTTCCCGGCAATCAGCATTGCCAATGCAGTGAGAGAGAGGTGGCCCGACAGTGAAATCCTTTTTGTAGGTGCTGAAGACAGGATGGAGATGGAACGTGTGCCGGCAGCAGGATATAAGATCATTGGACTACCGGTGGCCGGCATCAACCGTCATCATCTATTGAAGAATTTCTCGGTGTTGCTAAAACTCCTTAAAAGCATGCAAAAGGCGCGTAAGATCATCATCGATTTTAAGCCGGATATTGCAGTGGGAGTGGGAGGATATGCCAGTGGACCTATATTGAAAGCAGCATCCGCAAAAGGTGTGCCGACACTTCTCCAAGAACAGAATTCCTATGCTGGTGTGACCAATAAGATGCTGGCGAAGAAAGCTACTGCTATCTGTGTGGCCTATGAGGGAATGGAGAAATTTTTCCCCGAAAAAAAGATTGTGCTGACCGGAAATCCTTGCCGACAGGATCTGCTCCTCTCCGAAGAAAACCGGCAGCAGGGATATATTCATTTCGGGCTGAATCCGGAAAAGAAAACCATGCTCATGTTGGGGGGAAGCCTTGGCGCCCGTACGCTGAATCAAAGTATTATCAACGCTTTTCCGCAGCTGACCAAGGCCGATGACTTACAGTTAATCTGGCAATGTGGAAAATATTACTATAAGGAGATCCAGCAATTGCAGAGAGAAGGGAAGATACCTCCCAACGTGCACCTGTTTGATTTTGTCTCGCGGATGGATTACGCCTATTCAGTGGCCGACCTGGTTATATCCCGTGCCGGTGCAGGATCAATTTCTGAATTCAGCCTGTTGGGAAAGGCGGTCATATTGGTGCCTTCACCCAATGTGTCGGAGGACCATCAGACAAAAAATGCACAGGCACTGGTCGACAAAGGAGCAGCCATTATGATACCGGATGTGGAAGCCTCCGAAATCCTCTTCGACAGGGCGGTGACACTCGTAAGGAATGATGCGGAGCTAAAGGATCTCAGCGAGAATATTATAAAATTGGCTCAACACGATTCCGCAAAACGGATCGTCGACGAGATTGAAAAGATAATTTAATTGGCACATCGGCACATTAATCACATTGGCACATTGAACAAATGAACTATGAATCGATATATTTTGTAGGCATTGGCGGTATTGGCATGAGTAACTTAGCCCGTTATTTTCTTTTGAAAGGGAAAAGGGTAGGGGGCTATGACCGTGTTGAGACAGCGCTTACCCGATCGTTGCAGAGAGAGGGGGCGTGGATCCATTACGAAGATGATGTCTATTCCATCCCGACGCCCTTTTTTGATAAGGTGAAAACATTGGTGGTCTATACGCCTGCCGTACCGGCATCGCACAGCGAACTGCTCTATTTTCGTGAGAATGGCTATGTGGTGCTGAAAAGAGCGCAACTGCTCGGAGAAATTACTAAGAAGAGCAATGCAATTTGTGTGGCGGGAACCCATGGGAAAACTACCGTGTCGGGCATAACTGCCCACCTGCTGAGACAATCATCAGTCGATTGTAATGCCTTTCTGGGAGGTATATTGAAGAATTATAACAACAATTTGTTGCTCTCGGAAAAGAGTAATATTACGGTTGTGGAGGCGGATGAATATGATCGTTCTTTCCATTGGCTGAGACCATGGATCGCTATCGTCACTTCGGCCGATCCCGATCATCTCGATATCTATGAAACGGAGGAGGCATACCGGGAGAGCTTTGAGAAATTCACCTCGTTGATCCGACCGGATGGACATCTGATCATGAAAAAGGGGATACCGGTGACCCCCCATGCCGCAGAAACGGTGAAGATATGGAGTTACGGCGAAACGGAGGGAGACTTCCATGCGGAGCATATCCATATAGGCAATGGAGAAGTTGTGTTTGATTTGGTGACTCCCTCCGAGATGATCACCCATATTTCATTGGGTGTTCCTGTGAAGATAAACATAGAGAACAGCGTGGCTGCTGCAGCGGCAGCGTTGCTGTGCGGTGTTGAACCGGATGAGATCCGTAAAGCGATAGGGAGCTTTGAAGGAGCCCAAAGGCGATTCGATTTTCATATCAAGAGCGATAAGATTGTCTTTATCGACGATTATGCCCATCACCCCCGGGAGCTGTCGGCTGCCATCAAATCGATCAAGGCACTCTATACCGATAGAAAAATAACAGCAGTTTTTCAACCGCATCTCTACTCGCGCACGCGCGATTTTGCAAAGGAGTTCGCGGAAAGTCTGTCGCTTTTGGATGATGTGATCCTGTTGGATATTTATCCGGCACGGGAGGAACCTATTGAAGGAGTTACCTCCAAAATCATTTTCGACAAGATAAAGTCGAAGGAGAAATTGCTTTGTAAAAAGGAGGAGTTGACAGATTTGCTTCGTAAAAAAGAGGTGGAGCTGTTGGTGACGTTTGGCGCAGGAGATATCAACCTGTTGCTGCCTGAAATAAAAAGGGTGCTGACAAAAAAATATTTGTCGAAAACCGTATGATTTTGAAGAGTTCTTGCGATCAAATAACTTTGTATCTTTGTAGTTGATAAAAAAACGACGGGTGAAAAAAATTCTTATCATCATAATTGCTGCAATGCTCATTGGCTACTTGCTCTTTTCGGCCTCCTTTTTCAGGAATATGTCGAGAAATAGGGTGTGTGAGAATTTTAACGTAGTGATAGAAGACAGTAGCCACTACCAGTTTGTATCAATACAAGATATTGAGAATATGGTGAAGTACCATCACCTCGATCCTGTGGGTAAAACCTTTGGCGAGATCAATACACTGGCAATCCGGGATACCATCCTCTCCAACAAATTGGTGGAGTCGGCGAAGGTCTTTATCACTCCTGGCGGTGCTGTCAAGGCGACGGTCTCTCAACGGAAACCGGTGCTGAGAGTTATCTCTGACCTGAAAGGTAACTTTTATGTAGATAACGAACGCCGTATTATGCCTGTTTCCAACAATTTTTCCGTATATGTCCCCGTAGCCACCGGAGTAATTGATGAGCAGTTTGCCAAAAACCAGTTGTCTGATTTTGCATCGTTTCTCTCTTCTCATCCCAATTGGGATGTATGGATAGAACAGATTGTGGTGCATAAGGAGGAGGAGGTGGAGCTGATCCCACGGATAGGCGATTTTAGAATTATTATGGGGAGCCTCGACGGTTACCAGGAAAAGTTGGCAAAATTTGCCCGTTTTGTGGAGAAGGGACTCAATGTGGTGGGCTGGAATCGCTATTCCGCCATTAACCTGAAGTATGAGAATCAGGTCGTATGTACGAAAAAATAGGTATATAATATGATGCAATCTGGATTTATAGCAGTAATTGATCTTGGCAGCTCTACAATTAAAGGAGTGGTGGGTCGAAAAAATGAAAATGGAGTTCTTTCCATTCTGACAAGTAATTCTATCGACTCGGGAAGTTCGATTCGTAGAGGAATGGTGTATAATATCGAGCAGGCGGGTGCACGTATTTACAAGCTCATCGTAATGCTTGAAAACAGTATAGAAAGAAGGATTGAAAAAGTATATGTCTCGCTTTCCGGACAGTCATTGCATACGATGGAGTTTAGTGAGATGATGCATACCTCATCGGGGATGGTCACCGGTGAAGAGTTGAACCGGTTACGTCAATCGGCCGAGCAATTCCAGCCTGAACTGAAACGGAATTATAAGGTTGCCGATGTGGAGTATTATATCGATGAAAAGCAGGAATCGAACCCGGTAGGTGTGACAGGATCGCAAATCGAGGCGAGCTTCAAGGTGATTGTCGGACGCCCCAACTTGTTGGTAAACATAAAAAAAAGTATAACCGCTAAAACCAACCTGAAGATTGCAGATTATATTGTGGGACCCATGGCTTCTGCCACTATCGCCTTGAATGAGGAAGAGAAGGAATTGGGTTGCGCCTTTGTGGACTTTGGCGCGGGAACAACCACGTTGTCGGTCTATAAAGGTGGCATACTTCGCCGGATGGTGGTCATCCCTTTTGGCGGGAGAAATCTTACGAAAGATATTTGCGCGTTGAACTTCACCGAGAACGATGCCGAACAGCTCAAGATTAAATTTGGAAAGGCGATCGAAAATCCGGATGGATCATTGTTTACCTCTCCTTTTTCATCGAAACCGGATGTCGACCTCACAGAACTCAATAAGGTGATCGGTATGCGGCTGGATGAGATCACTGCCAACATCAAAGAGCAGATATCTTTGTCGGGCTATGAAGGTCAGCTGGGTGCCGGCCTAATCATTACAGGAGGAGCATCACAACTCAAAAACCTTGATCTCTATCTTACCCAGAAATTAAAAATGACAGTAAGAAAAGCAACTGCCAAAAAAATGCTGGTCAATAACGTTCCGGAACTGATGCACGATCCGGCATTCACCCAATCACTGGGAATGCTCCTTTTTGGAGAAGAGGATTGTGAGAGGGTAACACCGGAACAGCTTGAAGAGGAAACAGGAGAAGAAGAGAACAATGGTGGCTACACCTCCTCTGGGTGGTTCAACTCAAAAATCCGAAATCAGAGACTTGAAAAAAAACCGAAACCCCCAAAAGTGAAAAAACCGAAACAGGGAAAAGAGGAGGGTGGCGGATTCCTCTCGAAAGTAGAGGGTATCCTGGGAGAGCTGTTCGCAGAAGAAGATGATGAATAATACTGTTTTTATTTGTAGGAAATGGAAGACGAATTATTAGATTTTCAGATAGAGAGCCGAACTCATGCTATCCTCAAGGTGATTGGAGTGGGAGGTGGTGGCGGAAATGCAGTGAACCACATGTTTCAAGAGGGAATCCATGATGTCTCTTTTGCCTTATGTAATACCGACAATCAGGCACTGATGGAATCGCCCGTGCCGATTAAAGTGCAATTGGGCGGAGATACTACGGGAGGACTGGGAGCAGGAAATAGACCTGAAATAGCGCGACAGGCGGCCGAAGAGAGTACCGACATGATCGAAGACCTCTTGAGCGACGGTACACGGATGGTGTTTATCACTGCCGGAATGGGAGGTGGAACCGGAACCGGCGCTGCACCTGTGGTGGCACGCGTGGCAAAGGAGATGGACGTGCTTACTGTGGGTATTGTTACCATCCCTTTCATGTTCGAAGGACCAAGAAAAATCGTTCAAGCATTGAAAGGTGTGGAAGAGATGGCGAAAAATGTAGATGCCCTGCTGGTAATTAACAATGAGCGGCTGCGTGATATCTATTGCGACCTGACCATGCTTAACGCTTTTGCCAAAGCAGATGACACACTGGCTACTGCTGCCAAAAGTATTGCCGAAATTATCACCATCCATGGACATGTGAACCTCGATTTTGCCGATGTGAATACCACCCTGAAAGATGGAGGCGTTGCTATTATGAGTAGCGGCTTGGGAAAAGGTGAAGAGAGAGTGAATGATGCCATCAGGAACGCATTACACTCACCATTGCTCAATAACAATGATGTGTTCAGCGCCAAGAAAATATTGATTAATCTCTCGTTTGGCGAATCTCACCCGCTGATGATGGAGGAGATGAATGCCCTTCACGATTTTATGTCGAAGTTCAGCAGGGAGATAGAGGTAATTTGGGGAGCTGCAGTGGAAGAACAATTGGTAGAGGAGGTGAAGGTGACGCTGCTTGCCACCGGTTTCTCAATTACCAGTGTGCCAGGAATCAAGGAGCATGATCAGGAGAAAACTGCCGCCGAGCAAATGCAGCAACAGATAGAAAGAGATGCACAACTGGCACAGGAGAAAAGAGACAAGGGACTGATCGAGAAATATTACGGCAAGACGGGATTGGAAACGCTGACCAGTATCAACTATCGATTAGAGCCATTTGTCCTGACCATCGACGAACTGGATGACGATAAAGTATTGGAGGCATTGGAAAAAACGCCTGTCTTTAAACGAGAATCCGACTTCAATCCCCGTATCTTTTCTTCGGAGATACAGCAACAACAATCATCACTGTTCGATTGATTTTTTGTAGTTGTTCTGTAGCCAATCATAGAATGCTGAAATCAACCCGCAAAGGGACAAATAACAATACAATTATGATAGATATTATCACAAATGAGATAAAGAAAGCAATGCTGGCCAAAGATAAAGTACGGCTGGAAGCATTAAGGGCAATCAAAAAGGAACTGCTGGAGGCCAAAACAGCCAAAGGGGCAGGCGACGAACTTACGGAAGCGACAACGATTGCTCTTTTGCAGAAAATGGTGAAGCAACGACGAGATAGTGCGGATATCTATACCACACAGAATCGTCCCGATTTGGCAGAACCGGAGATTGCGCAAATGGAAGTGATCCGCGAGTTTCTACCGTCACAACTTTCGCCGAAAGAATTGGAATCCGCCGTGAAACGTATTATCGAGGAAACCGGAGCCTCTTCGCTCAAAGAAATGGGGAAAGTGATGGGTGTTGCCTCCAAACAACTTGCCGGGAAGGCCGAAGGAAGAGATATCTCTGAAACCGTAAAACGGTTGCTGGCATAACTGGAAAACCTCTCTTAAGGGCTGACAGCATACTCTAATTTTTTCGATTGTAAGGTATATAGACCTTCTTCAACCGTTTATCCAGCTTGTTGGTTTTTTGTGCCCGCTTTTCTAATTTCAACAACTCGTTATCCCTCTTTTTATTGGTGTCGAAATTATCTGTCAACATCAACAGCGACAGCGTTTCCTCGTCAATAAAATTAATCTTGAAAGCAACCGTTCGGTTTTCTATTATATCATTTTCAGCGAGTCTGATCCGGTAATTTTTTCCTGGAGTATAGTCGAAAGAAATGGCGTTGTATCCCAATGAAGTTGCTGATATGGAGATGATTTTATCGCAAGGAGTAAAAAATACCTTTCCATCATTTCCTGTTACCTTACCACTGATAAGTTTTCCTGATTTATTGTGTGATTCTACCAAAATTCCCTGAACAGAAAAATTTTGCAGAGAGACCGTATGCACAACACATGTGTCTGTTGTGGTAGCATCCCATAATTCTACGGTACTCTTTTGACCACTATAATCCGATGTGTGGATAAAGAGGTAGTCGCCAGAGAGTTCATAGGTGCCTTCTCCTATCTGTGCCGAAGATAGTCCCCCAAAACCACTTATGCGGAATATTACCCTATCATTCGAAAAAGCGATAGAATCAACATCGCTCTTATAGGTCCCTTCAACTTGTTGCGCTAAAAGAGATATTCCCGATAGGAGTATGCCTACAAGTAACAAAATTTTTTTCATGCCGGTTGATGTGTCGTCTGTTGTGAAAAACAAAAATACGATTATTATTCGTGATGAAAAAAAATGAGGTGTTAAAACTTCCCTCTTAGTGTATGGGATAAAAGCGGTTATAACCCTTTTTCTACCAAATAACGTTCTGCATCTATGGCAGCCCTACATCCAGTTCCAGCAGCTGTAACCGCTTGTCGGTAAATGGGGTCGGCTACGTCGCCACAGGCGAATACACCCTCTATATTGGTTTTGGTGGTGGGTTGTTGGGTAACAATATAGCCTACCTCGTCCATATTGATGAAATCTTTGAATATACCGGTATTGGGCGTGTGGCCGATAGCCAGAAAGAACCCGTCGATGGCAACGTCATACCGCTCTTCGTCCTGTTCACCCAACCGTTTTACAAGATGCATACCTTCTACGCCATTTTCACCATAGAGACCTACGGCGTTGTGCTCGAAAAGTACTTCAATCTTGGGATTGTTCATCACACGCTCCTGCATGATCTTCGAGGCACGTAGATAATCCTTGCGGACAATCATGTAGACTTTGCTTGCCAACCCCGACAGATAGATGGCCTCTTCACAGGCAGTGTCGCCACCACCCACTACGGCTACTACTTTTTTGCGGTAAAAAAATCCGTCGCAGGTAGCACAGGCCGATACACCTTGTCCGGCATACTTGGTCTCATCCGCCAGCCCGAGATATTTGGCAGATGCTCCCGTAGAGATAATAACACTATCCGCTTCGACAACATATTCATGATCAATTGTCACCTTGAGCGGACGCACCGAAAAATCCACAGCGGTAGCTCTCCCTGAGCGTACATCTGTACCAAATCTCGCCGCCTGTTTCTTGAGATCTTCCATCATCTCCGGACCAGTGATCCCTTCCGGGTAACCGGGGAAATTCTCTACCTCCGTAGTGGTGGTTAATTGTCCACCCGGCTCCAGACCTTCATAAAGAATGGGCTCGAGGTTGGCTCGTGAAGCATAGATTGCTGCCGTATAGCCGGCTGGTCCTGATCCGATGATCAGACAACGTGTCCTATTTTTCATACGATTATTTCATTTTTCCTGTAGGTGTATGTAACTCGCTTTTAATCTTGTTCTTGTGTGAGAACAATTCTCATGCTCGTTTCATATTGATGTTCAATGAATTGTAAAACCTTTACCCCGTATGAAAACAGGGAAGAGGCTCTATGGAATTATTAATTAGTCCAAAGATACCACTTTTCTTCCATATAGCGTATCGGTTATTAACATAATCTATCTTCGGTAAACGAATAATATAATGTTGCTGCAGCTTCACTATCTCCATACCGGGATGATTGCTTCCGTCGAACCTGAATGTGGCATCGCTATGATTTCGCACTTTAAAGTAACCGTTGAGTACAAATAAAGGAACAGTTCCCTATTCAACAACACTCACTGGCAAAATTCATCTATTGAACAATAATTATGTTGCCTGAAAAATGAAATAGGTGGAGTGTACTATTTTTTAGAGTGAGGTGATGATTCTCCTTAGAATAGGTCGATGGTTTTTTATGATAATTTAACTAATATAATTTGGCCTTCATACGATATTGCCAGACAAAAAAATCAAATGGAATGGCTTTTTGTCTATATTTGTAACTGACTACAAATATAGAATCTCTCTTGGTAAGAGTGGAGGATCGGGGCATTTCGATATTTATTTATAGAAGAAACAGAGTAGGATTAAAAATAAAAATTTATGCTAAAAACAGAGATTACGAACACATCCGAAGGTGTTGTCGTTGTTGTCGATGGAAGGTTGGATACGGCCAGCGCCGCAGATTTTGAAAAAGATATCTCCATAGTGAAAGAGAGTGATAATCTAAATGTCATTATCGATTGTACCGGATTAAGCTACATCAGCAGTACCGGATTGCGCATTTTTCTATTGCTCCAAAAAAAGGTGAATGCCCATAAAGGAACGCTTAAAATTCGGAATATGAACCAAATGATCAAAGATATTTTTGATATGACCGGTTTTTCCAATTTCTTTATTTTTGAATAGAATGAAAGAGAAGAGGTTTGCCGGTGATCATATAATGACGATCCGGATGGTCAACGATGTGCAATACATTGAAGCAGTATTGTCGGCTATCTCTATGGTAGCCAAACGCTTTAATCTGCAGGATTCTGAAATCGGAAAACTTTGTATTGCCACCGAAGAGGCTATTGTGAATGTAATTACCCATGCTTTTGCAGTGGATGAAGTGGCCTATCTCGATATAAGTCTGGAGGTTTCGGGAATCAACTTCTCGGTAATTATCGCCGATAAAGGGAAGCCTTACGATTTTACCTCCCTGGCATTGAGCGGTGAGCACTTAGAGGGGTTAGGTGTGCGGATGATGGAGGGGCTGACCAACAAATTGGAGTTCAAAAATCTGGGCGCCAATGGTCGCGAGCAACATCTTATCAAACACCTGGTGTCGCTTCCCGAATATAAGAAACGAGAGCAGGAAGCGGCTACACATACTTTTGAAAAAATCGAATTCGATTTTCATCCTCTGCGGGAGGAGGAGACCATCGAAGTGGCACAATGTATCTACGATGAATTTGGCTATACCTACTTGTCGGAGATGATTTACTATCCTCAGCAGTTCTTCGAGGCTTGTCAACGCGGCGAAATTTACTCTTTGGTTGCTACGGCACCTGACGGAGAGGTGGCCGGACACCTTGCACTGACGATAACGAACGACATACCAGGATTGGCGGAGATGGGAATCGGAGTGGTAAAACGTAAGTTCAGAAAGTATTCGATTATGAATAACCTGACTACCCGTATTATCGATATTGCCAGAAATGAGTTGAACCTCAATGCGATGTTTGCCCAACCGGTATTGTATCATTCAATCACACAAAAGATGTGCAATAATTATGGATTGGCCGCATGTAGTATGGTTTTGCACTATACCAGTGATGATTTTACTCCCACTTTCGCTGCCAGCAAACGGCGCGATAGTGTCGGTTGTGGTATGCTGCCGTTTCAATCGCTGGAAAGAACAATCCACCTCCACGATGAGATCCTCCCCATGATTACGAACGTGCTCAACAATATGAAGGTGGTACGTAATCTGGCGCCCGGGGTACAACCCGGAGAAGGCTCCCGTACCATTGCCGCTCTCTCTATCAATAAGAAGATGAGGATCGGAAAATATATGGTGGAGAATATGGGTGCCGATTTTGACGATCATTTCAAACACTCCCTGATCACCGCAAAGGTTGAACGTTGCGCAATTATTGAGATGTATATCAATCTGTCCGATCCATCGGCTCCCTATTGTTATGAGTCGGCAAAGAGTGAAAAGTTTTTCTGTACAGGCATTATTCCGCAAGGTGTTGCCGGCGATTATTTAACCCTTGAATGTTTATTGAACGAAGTGGTCGATTATGACGAAATGCAGACCATTGAGCCTTTCACAAC
>JAAYFR010000464.1 GCA_012728155.1 Bacteroidales bacterium
GGCATAGCTTCCGCTTTCTGGGGGTGGCTCGCAGATAAGACAAGCATCGAATTTGTATTCAATATCTGTGCATATTTACCACTTATCGGAATAATCACCGCTTTTCTTCCCAATATTGAGACTGAAAAAAAGAGAAGATAATGATATTTCGAGCAAAGAATGTTTTGTATAATCGCAACTGCTTCAGGTTTAGCATTGTGCGTCATTTATAATGAGCTCGATTTGAATCTCAACACCTAACTTCGTTTACTTAGAAATAGTAATATAACCCGCTTTAGAAATAATTTACAAAATAATTGCCATTTATTTGTATCCTATACTTTTTTTTTGATTAAATTTAAATTCGAATTTACATAATAAATGGTACACCTATGAAACGAGCATTCAAATTATTAAACTAAAGAACATGATTAAAAGCGAGTTCCATACACAGACAGAAAAAATAAAATAATCGTATGAAAAATAAAATAATCGTATGAAACCTCCATGTTGGTCTTTTAACTTCCAAGCGCATGAAAAAGTGGAAAGGGGCTGATGTACCGTAGCTGGAATTTCTATAGTTTTGTTCTCGCGGTTTTTAACGACCCCGACAAAACTTAAAATTCAGGCACTATGGAAACGGTTTCATTTGAACAAGTGGTCAGCCGCGGTTGCGGTCTTGACGTGCACAAGAAGACGGTAGTCGCCACCATCGACGGCGAGGGTTTAGAACGTGTCACCCGCGAATTTGGAACGTTCACGAGTTCTTTGACAGAATTGAAAGACTGGTTAGTCGACAACAAGATCACCCACGTGGCGATGGAGAGCACGGGAGTGTACTGGAAGCCTGTTTATAACATTCTCGAGCCCACGGGCATTACCGTCTGGATTGTCAATGCCCGGCACGTGAAGAACGTCCCGGGGCATAAAACGGACAAGAAAGACAGCCGCTGGCTTTGCAAGCTCCTTCTTGCCGGGTTGCTCAAGCCCAGTTACATTCCACCCCGTGAACAACGGGAATTACGGGATTTAACCCGTTACCGTAAGAAGTTAATCCAGGAGGTGGCTTCCAACAAGAACCGGGTTACCCGCATCCTGGAAGATTGCAACGTGAAACTCTCGAGTGTTTTAAGCGACACCTCGGGTATCACGGCCACCAGGCTGGTTGACAAGCTGTGCGAGGGGAAGGGGGTAACCATGGAGGATATCGACCGGGTGTACCATGGCCGGATCAAGGCTACCCGGGATGAGCTTTGGGAGGCTTGTAACGGGAATATTTCCGATCATCACGTGTACCTGCTGGGAACCATCCGCGCCCATAACCGGCATGTTGAATCTTTAATAGAAGAGCTTGATCAAAAGATAAGGCACTTGCTTTCGCCTTACGAGAATGTATTGGAACTCCTCCGCGAGATCCCGGGATTAAGCCACAAGACTGTTGAAGACCTTATCGCCGAGATTGGACTGGACATGAATGTTTTCCCCAGCGAGAAACACCTGGCAAGCTGGGTGGGCGTGTCACCCGGGAACAACGAGAGCGCGGGTAAAAAAAAAGCGGAAGAACCACCCACGGGAATAAACAAGCTAAAACAACCCTTGTAGAAGCTGCCTGGGCAGCCACCCGTGCCAAGGACACGTTTTATAAAGCCCGTTACCATCGTTTGGCCGCCCGACGAGGGAAAAAAAGGGCCGTGGTGGCCGTTGCCCACTCCATCACCAAATCAGTGTATCATGTCTTGAAGTACAATGTTCCCTATCATGAGCTTGGAGCGCAATACCTTGATAGCCGGGTAAAGAAAAAGCGGGAAAAGTATTTAAAGACAGAACTCGAGAAGATGGGATATGCAGTCCAACTCGAACCTGTAAACCCCTTGCCCCCGGCGAGTGCTTGAAGAGCATGCCCTTGACATAACGGGAAACAAGAACCAAAGGTCGATTTTTACTGACACATGGTACATATCCGGTACCCAAGTCGAGTATGAAACTGATCTCAACAGGTAAGTACCCCAGACTGTTGCCACGAGCACGCGTATGAAATTTTAAACTCCTTCCTGTTTGTTCTCTCGTCTAACCGGTGCATTTGTCATGATGACGAGTGCTATCTTTCATTTTGTCTGAATTGAATATTGAAATTTTAAACAGAAATTCAACTAGTTGAATATTAGAAATTTATAGATTAATATATTTACGTATGAAA
>JAAYFR010000064.1 GCA_012728155.1 Bacteroidales bacterium
ATCCACAAAAATACAGGTCAAGTTTTTACCAATGGCCTTGTTGAGCAATACCGCCGTAACCGATGAGTCCACTCCACCCGAAAGGGCAAGGATCACCTTGTCGTCACCCAATTGCTCTTTTAATTCTTCAATAGTGGTTTCAATAAATGAAGCAGGCGTCCAATCCTTCCTCACACCACAAACGGTAAGGAAATTATCCAATATCGCGTTCCCCTGTTCCGTATGAAACAGCTCGGGATGAAACTGCAAGCCCCATGTTTTTTCGTTATCGATCTTATAAGCCGCCAAAGTCATATCATCCGTAGAGGCTATCACACGAAAACCATCCGGTATCCGGACAATGGTATCTCCGTGCGACATCCACACCTGGCTCTCCTGTGTGATGAAGCCCAGCAAAGGATCATCTTTACCTGTCACGCTCAAACTGACAGGACCATATTCGCGGCTATCACCCTTCTCCACGGCTCCTCCTGCCGATTGCGCCATCAACTGCGCTCCATAGCAGATGCCCAACACCGGATAGTTTCCACGAATCCCATTTAAATCGGTCTTGAAAGCCTCGGCATCATTCACCGAAAAAGGGCTTCCGGAAAGGATTACCCCTTTCACCGACTCATCCCCAAAAGGGAACTTATTGTAAGGCACTATTTCACAGTAGGTATTCAATTCTCTTACGCGGCGACCGATCAGCTGCGTGGTTTGTGAACCGAAATCGAGGATGATAATCTTTTCGTGCATATTGTATAACCGGATTGGAACGCCGACAAAAGGCGTCAGTTCAGAAAGATTTTTTTAGGCCACAAAGATAGTGAAAGCCGAGAGAAAAGGCAAACTTGCTTGCAATAAACAACCACTTTAAAATACAAATCGGCCTGCAAAACCAATGACCTCGGAATAACCATAGGCAAAAAATCATATTACGATAAATTTTTATCGTTTTCCGATATATTTTTATTGTTTTATGAAAATATTGTCCTATATTTGCAGCCTCATTCTTTTAAAATGTGTCGAATATGAAACGAATTTCAGCTAAAAATTCACTTGCAATTCTTTTTTCAAGTTGATTTTTGCTTTATACCGAAACGATGTTTTCACTCAAGAAAACGTGGTAAGAATTGAAAGAATTGGTGTTTTCTGTATTATCGTATATGCCTATTCAGTGATATTCCAACTATATAACTATGTCCAGGCAAAAATGGTGATAGACATGGAGAAGTATAAAATAGCATTCCCTGATTTGTCAAATGAGATGTTACTGTTTGGTATTGTCGCACTAATTGTCGCCACAGTAATGAAGCGAGCTATCGAGATAAAAGAAGAACAGGCCCTCACTATTTAGAAAAAAGCAATGCCTATCATTATCAACTTAGATGTAGAGATGGCCAAGAAGAAGATCTCCCTGAACGAGTTGTCGGAACAGGTGGGAATCACTCCGGCCAATCTCTCTATCCTGAAAACAGGGAAAGCGAAGGCCATCCGTTTCAGCACGCTGGAAGCCATCTGCAAGGAACTGAACTGCCAGCCGGGTGACATTATGGAATGGCGAGAAGATGAATAATTATAACGAACAATTTTTAAATAAAGACAAATGAAACATTTAGAACGCGCATTACAAGGGAAAAACGGTATCGGCCGCTATATTTTGATGGCTTTCATTGTGATGGTAATAGCACAAATTGCAGCTTTCCCCCTATTTCTTATTCTGCTCCCCAGCATTTTATCGAACGGAGGAAATATCAGCGACCTTCCGGCAGCCTTACAGAACCCTTCCGATTGGGGTATCTCCTCCAATCTCCTTCTGTTGGTGATGATGGGCACCTTTGTCGTCATGTATTTCTTGTTTGCCCTGTTGGTAAAACCGTTTCACGTGCGTACCGTGCGCGAGACCATCAACGGGCGCAGGAAGATACGCTGGGATCGTATCCGGATGGGCATCCTTGTATGGGGGATCATCATCCTCGCAGACACAACTATCAGTATATTGCTCTCAGCACCTACCGAGTATGAATTCCGGTTCAACCTGTCGGCAATCATTCCTCTATTGCTGATTGTCCTTATTGTGCTGCCGTTCCAAACAAGTATCGAAGAGCTTCTCTTCCGCGGTTATCTGTCGCAGGGTGTGGCACGATGGACCAAAAGCCGCTGGTGGGCGCTGATCATCCCGTCGGTATTGTTTGCCTTGATGCATATTGCCAATCCCGAAGTAAAAGAATATGGATTCTGGCTCTCCATGCCACAGTATCTCATTATGGGGTTGATGCTGGGGCTCATCTCCATCCTCGATGATGGCATTGAACTGGCACTCGGCATCCATTTTATCAATAACGGGCTTACCGCCCTGCTTGTCACCCATAAGGCATCGGCGTTACAAACCGACGCGCTATTTCTGTTCCACGAAATAGATCCCGTGGCAAGCCTTATCTCCATTTCTGTAGCGAGTGTGTTACTCGTCCTTATCCTACAACGTATATACAAATGGGATTTCAATATTATGAACAAAAAGGTGGTTGCAGTACCGCCTCCTGTTCCTCCAATGGTTGATTCAATGGAACAAGTTTCAAGCAATTGAAGTAAGAGACCACTATACTGGAAAATCTTTTCGCTTGATTCTTGACCCTTTTATAATTATCCTCTTGAATCGGGGGAAAAGAATCAAACAAATTATTATCTTTGAAGTTTAGTTCGTAAGATTGTATGAAACGAAGTCGTTTTTTTCTCACCTATATTCTAATGTTTTTTTGCCTATATGCTAAGGGGCAAACGCTTGATGATGCCAAGAGCTGGTATCTGGAGGGCCGTTATGCCGAAGCATTACCTGTTTTCCAGGCAGAATATCTCAACAACCCCAATAACCCATCAGTCAACCAATGGCTGGGTGTGAGTCTCTTCAAGACCGGAAAAGTGATAGAAGCACAAAAATATCTCGAATTTGCTTCCGGGCGGAAAGTGCTGGATGCTTATCTCTATCTGGGAGAACTCTATACACTACTCTATCGTTTTAATGATGCAGAGAAAGAATTTGAAAAATATGAAAAAGCCAAACGAAGGGACAAGGCCGCATTGGAGATACTGGATCAGAAACGGGACTATACAGAAAGGCTCCGGAGAGCGGTCAACCGGACCGAAGACCTACAGGTTATCGACAGTCTGGTAGTCTTAAAGTCTGATTTCCTCTCAGCCTATAACCTGAGCGCTTCAGCCGGTTCATTAATGCCGGTACAGGAGTTCTTCCCCGAAAGGGCAAAAACCGACGAAACGCTCTATATGAACGAACGACAAGACAAGATATATTATTCAGAAGGGAGTGCTGCCAATGGGACTGACCTTTATACTATGGACAGATTGCTCGACACTTTCGGAAATGAGAAAAGATTACCGGCTGTGATCAACAAGGAGGGTATCCAAGCATTTCCATTTGTTTTAAGCGACGGAATGACGCTCTATTTTGCCTCTACCGCGGAGCCCTCTTTTGGCGGATATGACGTGTTTGTCAC
>JAAYFR010000065.1 GCA_012728155.1 Bacteroidales bacterium
CGAAGAGATCGACAACAAAGGACGCGTGGAGATATCGGCCAACAACAAAGCCTCTATCGATGCTGCCATGGCGAAGATAAAAGGAATTGTGGCAATCCCCGAAATTGGCGAGGTGTACGAAGGAACCGTACGATCGGTAATGCCTTATGGCGTTTTTGTGGAGTTCCTCCCAGGTAAGGATGGACTCCTCCATATCTCCGAAATTGAATGGAGACGGTTAGAAACAGTGGAAGATGCAGGCATCAAGGAAGGTGATAAGATAAAGGTGAAGCTGATGGATATCGACCCGAGAAGCGGTAAGTTCAAACTGTCGCGTAAGGTGCTCTTGCCACGTCCCGAAAGAGCTGAAAGGCCGGAACGTCCAGAACGTCCGGAACGACCCTGAGAAAAGATGGTTGAATAGAAAGAAAACGGTTACCGTTTTTCTCCATACTTAAGAGGGTGTATTCCAATGCGATATAACCCTCTTTCTATTTGTGTGTCTGACGAAGAATTGGCCGTTGTTCGGGGGATTCCGTTTTTTTGCCCGTCAGGGTAGAGCCGATGCTTGTAAGGAGTAATAGTGGCGCCTCAGAAATTCTCAAACAAGTTTGGCATTTCTTTCGGCTTTCACTATATTTTCATAATACAGGATGCGCCTCAGAAATTCTCAAACAAGTTTGGCATTTCTTTCGGCTTTCACTATATTTGCAACTTAAGTTGTTGATTTAAGAACAAAAACACACTATTGAACTGGATTCTTGTATAATTTGTAGTTATAGGAACCAAACTAAAAGATATGCAAAAACAGTTATTATTAGGAGCCGAAGCCATTGCACAAGCGGCATTGGATGCCGGAATATCGGGAGTTTACGCGTACCCGGGTACTCCTTCCACGGAAATTACTGAATTTATACAACGGTCACAACCGGAAAATGGGGCCTCAGTACGATCAGCCTGGGCGACAAACGAAAAAACAGCTTTCGAGGCTGCGCTGGGAATGTCGTACGCCGGCAAACGAAGTCTCACCTGCATGAAGCATGTGGGATTGAACGTGGCCGCCGATGCATTCATGAATGCTGCCATCACCGGCATACATGGAGGATTGGTGGTTACTGTGGCGGATGACCCTTCCATGCATTCATCCCAAAACGAACAGGATAGTCGGGTATACGCCAAATTTGCAATGATTCCGGTATTGGAGCCGGCCAACCAGCAGGAAGCCTACGACATGACACGTTATGGATTCGAGTTGTCGGAAAAGATAAAACTGCCGGTAATGCTGCGTATCCCAACCCGTCTCTCCCATTCACGCGCAACTATTACACGGGCAATTCCCCGGGAACAAAACGATTTGAGCCCTTCCGGCGACAAAACCAAATGGATACTACTTCCCGCAAACGCCCGGAAAAGTTACCAGCGGTTAATCGAAAAACAACAGGAATTGATTGATGCCTCCGACTCTTCAATTTTTAACAAGATAATTGAAGAAAAAGGCCCAATGGGAGTGATTGCTTTCGGCATCGCCTATAATTACACGATGGAGGTAGTCAAAACATATAACCTGCCGATAGCAGTACTAAAAATATCCCAGTATCCTCTTCCTAAAAAATTAATTTCACAATTTACCGGGAAATATTCCGACATCTTGATTGCCGAAGAGGGATATCCGGTCTACGAAGAGTTATTGAAAGGATATTTCGGGAATGGGAAATTCCGTGGAAAATTCGACGGTGCACTGCCCCGGACGGGAGAACTCACTCCCAACCTATTGGCCAAAGCGCTGAAGGTGGATACCGAAGAGACACGCTCCATACCAAGCATAGTGGCAGGTAGGCCACCCATGCTATGCAAAGGGTGCAGCCACAGGGATCTGTTCGATGCCATCAACCGTGTAATGGAAGAGTATCCTGAGCACCATCTCTTCGGTGATATCGGATGCTATACCTTGGGAGCATTACCACCCTACAATGCCATCAGCACCTGCGTGGATATGGGAGCATCCATCACTATGGCAAAAGGGGCTGCAGATGCAGGAATGCGTCCCGCACTATGTGTGATCGGAGATTCCACCTTCACCCATTCGGGTATCACAGGTTTGCTTGATGCGGTAAATGACAACACTCCCATCACCGTCATCATATCCGATAATGGAACTACCGCAATGACGGGAGGGCAAAATTCCGCAGGAAGTGGTCGTTACTATAATATATGCAAGGGAATCGGCGTAGAAGAAGAACATATCCGGCCGATCACGCCACTCAAGAAAAATCTCGAAGAAAACAGTAGAATATTGAAAGAGGAACTCAATTATCAGGGTGTCTCCGTCATCATCTCCCAGCGGGAATGTATACAAACAGCCAGGAAATGATGTGACGATCCCCGACAAGCGGAGAGAACTTCTCTCCAACTTCGGGAGGTGGTGATGATGTATCAATAAGACTAATTAAAAAAAAATTCATTGTCAATGATCAATTAATGAAATTTTGAATTTGAAATGAACAAAAATATAATTATTGCCGGCGTTGGAGGTCAGGGAATACTTACCATTGCCTCGATTATCGACCTGGCGGCAATGAATCTGGGACTTCAGGTAAAGCAAGCCGAAGTACACGGTATGAGCCAGCGCGGTGGGGCAGTGGAATCGCACCTGCGTATCTCGTCGGAGGAGATCTATTCAGACCTGATCCCGCTCGGCAAAGCAGACCTGATCCTGTCGATAGAGCCGATGGAAGCACTCCGCTACCTCCCCTTCCTCTCACCCGAAGGGGTGATCGTGACCGCTACCGAACCCTATAAGAATATCGCCCACTATCCGGAAGAGGAAAAACTGATGGATACCATAAAGGAATCGGCAACACATCTATCGGTTGATGCCGGCCTCTTGGCAAGAAAAGCAGGAAGCCCGAAGAGTTTCAATGTGGTAATGCTGGGAGCTGCCTCTCCTTACATAGGGATAGAGACAGAAGAACTGGAAAAAGCAATTAGATTGTTTTTCGGCAGAAAAGGAGAAGAGATAGTCAACGTGAACACAAAAGCCTTCAGGCTCGGAAAAGAATATGCAACTGAGTAGAATAATCCGGAACGAGATCCGTTCGAAAAAAAGAGAACATACTTGGAAATATGCCACAGAATAAGATGATTTGGAATCCCGAAAGGGAGTGTGCCGAAAGGGAGCAGATGCACCAACTACAAAGTGAACAACTCTCCCGGATGATACAACGGATGTACGACCACGTGCCCTTTTACAGGAATCGATTCAAAGAGAAAGGAATTGAACCGGGAGATATAAGCAGTGTGGAGCAACTCAAAGAGCTCCCCTTCACTACCAAAGATGACCTAAGGGAAAATTACCCCTTCGCTCTCTTCACAGTACCCCAAAGTGACATAATACGGATACACGCGTCAAGTGGGACAACTGGTAAGCCGACAGTGGTAGGCTATACCTGGCAAGATTTAGAGATCTGGTCGGAGGTGGTGGCACGCAGCCTCACCATGGCGGGTGTCCATAGCAAAGACACCATTCAGGTGGCTTACGGTTACGGCCCCTTTACCGGAGGGTTGGGACTGCACTACGGTGCGGAAAAAGTGGGTGCGACAGTCATTCCTATCTCAATCGGAAATACCCGGAAGCAGTTACAGTTCATGACCGATTTCAATGCGACCGTCCTGGCCTGTACACCGTCCTACGCAGCTTATCTGGGTGAAAGCATCCTGAAAGAGGGATTTTCGCCGGAGGATGTGAAACTGCGGATCGGCATTTTCGGTGCGGAACCGTGGAGCAACGAGATGCGCAAGGAGATAGAGAAACTGTTACGCATAAAAGCATACGACATTTACGGGCTGAGCGAAGTGATCGGCCCGGGTGTCTCCAAGGAGTGTGAATGCCAGTGTGGCAGTCATATCTTCGAAGATCATTTCATCCCCGAGATTATCCATCCAGAAACATTGGAAGTATTGCCCGACGGCGAAATAGGGGAATTGGTGTTTACCACCGTAAGCAAGGAAGCAATGCCCTTGCTACGTTATCGGACACGCGACCTCACCCGGCTCTACCGGGAGAAATGTGCCTGTGGACGCACATTGGTACGTATGGAGAAATGTCTGGGTCGCAGCGATGATATGTTGATTATCCGTGGCGTGAATGTATTCCCTTCACAAGTAGAATCGGTACTGATGGAGATGTCAGAGATCTCACCGCACTATCAACTGATCATCCGCAGGGAAAAAAATCTCGACACATTGGAAATACTGGTAGAAATCAACGAGAAAAACTGGTCGGACAGTATCCGTGAACTGGAAATGATCAAGCACCGGATCGAGTTAAACATCAAAAGTCTGTTGGGAGTCAGAGCCACCGCTAGGTTGATGGAGCCTCACAGCATAGAGCGCTCCGAAGGCAAGGCAAAACGAATTATTGACCTAAGGAAATAGATTTCTATATCGTCCGATTAATTCGATTGTAACTAAGAAATTCAATTGTAACAAAATCTCCGACTGACGATATCTTGCGCTTGAGTGGCGATCTCAAATCCAACGAAAATGTAAAGGGAAAAGAGAGAAAAACTGTAAAACAATCAATAGTATGCATATACAACAACTATCCGTTTTTTTGGAAGATCGGTCGGGGCGACTTACCGAGCTCACCCGTATTCTGGCCAAGCATGATGTGAACATCAACGCGCTGAATCTGGCCGAAACTACCGATTACGGCATTGTACCCATGGTAGTGGGAAGGCCGGAACTGGCGAAGAAAATACTGGAAAAAGCCGGATTCTCGATCGGATTGACCGATGTGGTCTGCGTGAACATACCCGACGAATCGGGTTCTCTTTACCAGATATTGAAGATCCTAACCGAAGAAAATATCAACGTGGATTACATGTACGCTTTCTCCAACCGGGATGTGGCACTGGCTGTAATCCGTACAGCAGATATTTCCGGAGTAAGTGAGCTACTGAAAAAAAAGGGAATAAAACTATTCTCCCAGTCTGATATTTATCAACTTTAATTTGAATCAAGATTTAAGATTCAACAATTAAACGACTCAACAATTCTTGATGTAAGACTTCATCACTTCTTTTTTACTCTTATTGGTACATCATCACATCAACACATCAACAACTATGTCCCGATTTGCAAATAGCGTAACCAATCTCCGTTCCTCGGAGATCCGCGACCTGATGAGCCTCGCTACGGCTCCCAATATCATCTCTTTTGCAGGTGGTATGCCTGGCAATGAACTGTTTCCACTCGAAACAATCGACCAGATTTATCAGTCGCTCACCGAAAAAGAAAAACAGATAGCATTGCAGTATGGTCCTACCACGGGCTTGCCATCGCTGTTAGAATCACTTTCAGGCTATCTGGAAAAGAAGGGATTACCGGTAAAAACCAATCGACTAATAATCACCACAGGAGCAGTGCAGGCCATCCATATCCTTGCAAAGGCATTTATCGATCCCAAAGATCCGATAGTGGTGGAGACACCCAGCTTTATCGGAGCCCTCTCCGCATTCCGCGCCTATGAGGCAAACCTGATATCTATCCCACTAAAAGAGGATGGAATGGATACCTTACAACTCAAGAAGAAGCTCGATTCTACCCTACCCGCTCCCAAATTCCTCTATTATACGCCCAACTTTCATAATCCCGCGGGAATAATTTACTCACCGAAGGTGAAGCAGGAGATCGTGGAGATATTGAGAGATAGAGAGATTCCCATCATCGAAGATGATGTCTACAGCGATCTCTATTTTTATGAAGAAGATCTCTCTAAGATGCGGTTGATCAAGGCGGAAGATCCTGAAGGGATCGATGTATGCTATATAGGATCATTTTCCAAGATCCTGGGGCCGGGATTAAGGTTAGGGTGGATGCTGGCGCCGGAAGAGATCTATCAAAAATGCGAACTGATCAAGCAAACGATCGATGCCTGCTCGCCCAGCATATCACAGGTGATTGCCGACAAGTTTATCCGGCGGGGAGATGTGTACAATTATACGGCAAGTGTGCGGCAAGAATATAAAAAACGCGGATTGGCCATGATTGAGGCATTGGAAACGTCACTGCCACCTTACGTAACCTTTAAAAAACCACGTGGAGGATTCTATACCTGGCTACAGTTGCCGGAAGGTTGTGACGCGACTGCCATTTTGAAAAGATCAATCGAGAAGGGAGTTGTCTTTGTCACCGGAAAAACTTTCGATCCCGATGCCATTAAGAATAATTCTATGCGGGTTTCGTTCTGCAATACCGATGTAGAAACCATCCAAAAGGGCGTTCCGCTAATCGCTGAAGCCATACAAGAGGTATGCGGATAGCATTTGATCTCAGAAAGTTATTAGCTAGGAACTATTGAACAATAGCAGTCAATTTTTCAGGGTATGTTTTCTTTCTATAATATTTCTGGCACCCGATTTACCTTCTTTCTGAACTGTGGCTGGTTACAACAATTGGTAAGACGATTATCGGGATGCCGAACAAAACAATTAGACTAAGAATTGATTCCTTTCTCCAAGCTTCTACAATGGGGCTTATACTCCTTTTATATGTTATATAACATAGTTATAGAAGTGCTATTTGTCGTCTGTTTTTTATATATTGCGGCGCTATTTTGGATAGCACGACTTTGCCGGTTTTCAGACCGCGGCAAAGTCTTTTTTCATACGATTAAAACAGATACAAGACCCAAGATTCAAGACTTTTTTTAGTGAAAAATTAAGAATTAATTCTCCACTTCTTCATTTCTTGACCTCTTTATTTATCAGTCACATTAATTACTAATTAAAATATTTTCTAATCATGAAGGTTTATAAAACAAACGAAATTAGGAACATTGCCCTCATTGGCAATGCTGGCTCAGGTAAGACCACTCTCGCGGAAGCCATGCTTTTCGAGTGTGGTCTTATAAAACGGCGCGGTTCAATAGACGGGAAGAATACCGTAAGTGACTACTTCCCCGTAGAAAAAGAATATGGATATTCCGTTTTCTCCACTGTTTTCTCCTATGAATGGAAAGACAAATTGATGAATTTTATCGATTGTCCCGGTTCGGATGATTTCGTAGGAGGTGTTGTTTCCGCCCTTAACGTGGCAGATATGGCATTGATGCTGATTGATGCGGCCAACGGCGTAGAAGTGGGTACTGTCAATCAACTTCGCTATGTAGACAACTTGAATAAACCACTCATTTTCCTGATGAATCAGATGGATCATGACAAAGCGGATTACGACAACACGTTTACAAGCCTGAAAGAACAATACGGCAACAAGGTGATACCAATTCAATATCCTACCGGTAACGGTAGCGCTTTCGACGGGATCATAGATGTATTGAAGCAAAAGCTATATAAATGGAAACCGGGTGCCACAGCCCCCGATGTGCTGGAAATTCCCGACAACGAACAGGCGAAAGCTGATGAATATTATCAAGCATTATTGGAGGCGGCGGCCGAAAATGATGAAGAGCTGATGGAGAAATATTTCGACCAAGGTTCACTTACCGAAGATGAGATGCGCCTGGGTATCCATAAGGGGATAATTAGTCGCAGCCTCTTTCCCCTCTTCTGTGCATCGGGCGAGAAAAATATGGCAGTGCACCGCATTATGAACTTCTTGAGTATGGTGGCTCCCTCCCCACTCGATGTGCCCGCTCCCCTTAACAATGCGGGTGAAGAGGTGAAACCCGACGCATCGGCTCCCACCAGTCTCTTTTTCTTTAAAACCACAGTAGAACCTCATATTGGAGAAGTTTCCTACTTCAAGGTCATGTCGGGATCAATAAAAGAGGGTGACGATCTGGTCAATATCAACCGTGGGTCGAAAGAGCGTCTCGTACAGCTCTATACCGTGGCTGGCCAGATCCGCAACAAAGTGGAAGAGCTTCAGGCCGGCAGTATCGGTGCGGCAGTAAAATTAAAAGATGTGCGTACCGGAAATACACTCAACACAAAAGATGGTGAGAACAAATTCGACTTTATTCGCTATCCGGAACCTCGCTATCGACGCGCCATCAAGGCGGTCAACGAATCGAACTCCGAAAAGATGAGCGAAGTGCTTACCCGCATGAAAGAGGAAGATCCCACTTGGCTGGTTGAGAACTCCAAAGAGCTGAAACAGATTATAGTCTCCGGACAATGAGAGTTTCACCTGAGGACATTGAAATGGCGATTGGAAAACAATGACAAGATTGAAATTGAATTTCTCGAGCCTAAAATTCCATATCGCGAAACTATCACGAAATCGGCACGCGCCGATTACCGTCACAAGAAACAGTCAGGTGGTGCCGGCCAGTTTGGGGAAGTACATCTAATTGTAGAGCCTTACTCCGAAGGGATGCCCATACCCGAAATCTATCGTTTCAACGGTCAGGAATACAAAGTACAGAATCGTGACACCCAGGAGATCAATCTGGATTGGGGTGGCAAACTGGTATTTGTCAATAGTATCGTAGGTGGCGCTATCGACGCCCGATTCCTGCCTGCCATTCTGAAAGGGATTATGGGTCGTATGGAACAGGGGCCTCTTACCGGATCGTATGCCCGCGACGTACGTGTGATCGTTTACGATGGCAAGATGCACACCGTAGATTCCAACGAGATCTCCTTCATGCTTGCCGGCCGAAATGCATTCAGCACCGCATTTAAAAATGCAGGCCCCAAAATTCTTGAGCCCATATATGATGTAACGGTTTCCGTTCCGGGCGAATTTATGGGTGATGTGATGAGCGACCTGCAGGGACGACGCGCCATGATCATGGGAATGGAGAGTGAGAAAGGATTCGAAAAGCTGAAAGCGAAAGTGCCCCTGAAAGAGATGAGTTCCTACTCCACATCGTTGAGTTCAATCTCCGGTGGGAGGGCATCTTTCTCGATGAAATTTTCAGGTTATGAACTGGTTCCTTCCGATGTACAGGAGAAACTATTGAAAGCCTACGAAGCTCAGGAAAAGGAAGAGTAATATTTTACTTCCACTATATATAAGGATCAAGGGCGGCCAGCTGGGTCGCCCTTGATCTTATTTTTAGTCGTCCAATCGTTACATTGTTGCATTGTTGCATCTCAAACTTTCCACTTTCTTTCAAGATTCCGCTTCAGCGCCTGCAGGAACTCCTGCGTGGTGAGATATGTGCTGCGTGCAGCATCGTTTCCATGCACCAAAAGTGCCAGATCTTTGGTCATCTCTCCTCCTTCCACGGTCTCGACACAAACCTGTTCCAATTTCTCACAGAACTCTATCAGTGGCTGATTGCCATCGAGGTGCCCTCTGTGCATCAATCCCCGTGTCCATGCAAAAATGGAGGCAATGGGATTGGTACTGGTCTCTTTTCCCTGCTGATGCTGGCGATAATGGCGAGTTACCGTACCGTGTGCCGCTTCGGCTTCCACCGTCTTTCCATCGGGAGTAACCAATACCGAGGACATCATTCCCAACGAGCCAAAACCCTGCGCTACCGTATCCGACTGCACATCACCGTCGTAGTTCTTACAAGCCCACACAAATCCGCCACTCCATTTCATCGCCGAAGCGACCATATCATCAATCAGCCGGTGCTCATAAGTAATCCCGGTTTTCTCAAATTCGGCTTTGAATTCACGCTCATACACCTCCTGGAAGATATCCTTGAAACGTCCGTCATAAGCCTTCAGAATAGTATTTTTGGTAGACATATAAAGTGGATACTTTTTCGACAGCGCCATCTGGAAAGAGGAGCGGGCAAATCCATAAATCGACTCGTCGGTATTATACATCGCCATTGCCACACCATCACCTTTAAAATCATACACTTCCCAACTCTGAGTTTCTCCCTCTTCATTGGTAAACGAAAGGCGAAGCGTTCCTTTCCCCTTAATCACCTTATCGGTAGCACGGTACTGGTCGCCAAAGGCATGACGACCGATGATGATAGGCTCACTCCATCCCTGTACGTAACGGGGGATATTGCTACAGATGATCGGCTCTCGGAAAACGGTGCCACCCACAATATTACGGATGGTTCCATTGGGCGATTTCCACATTTGTTTCAGTCCGAATTCCGCCACACGTGCCTCATCGGGTGTGATGGTTGCACACTTGATCCCTACGTTATATTTTTTTATAGCTTCGGCCGCTTCAGTTGTAACTTGGTCGTCAGTCGCATCACGATGCTCAATACTGAGATCATAATACTTGATATCCAGGTCGAGATAAGGCAAGATCAACTGTTCTTTAATAAATGCCCAGATGATACGGGTCATTTCGTCGCCATCCAGTTCAACAATCGGATTGTTTACTTTTATTTTTTGCATTTGAAGAGATTATATTGATATAGGAAAAAGAGTGATAAAAATCATATATACAAGATCTGATTCGATATAGAGTTTACTCATTGATTTATCTATCTTTGATTGGAATAAAAGATTGTTTTTCACGCACATTCTTATATGCCGGACGAATTATGCGTTTACTGCCAAAGTTCATCTCCTCGATCCGGTGAGCCGACCAGCCTACGATACGCGCCATTGCAAAGAGCGGTGTGAATACCTCCGGCGGTAATCCGATCGCATCATACACAAATCCTGAATAAAAATCGACATTGATACAGGTCCTGGTTTTGGCTGAACTTTTTTTAAGAGCAAGAAATACTTCCACTGCCCGTTCTTCTATCAACTCCATAAAGTTAAATTCCTCTTCTCGTCCCTTTTCCTTAGCTAAATCACGCGCCATCTCTTTCAACAAAATGGCACGCGGATCGCTGATTGTATATACTGCATGACCGATCCCATAAATAAGACCTGTGCGATCGTACGCCTCTTTTCTCAGTATCTTTGTCACATAATCATCCACTTGCTGCTGGTTTGTCCAATCTCTCACATGCTGTTTCATATCAGTCAGCATCCCCTGCACCTTGATATTAGCCCCCCCATGAAGAGGTCCTTTCAATGAACCAATACCTGCAGCAATAGCAGAGTAGGTATCTGTTTCTGTCGAGCTGGTGACACGCACCGAGAAAGTAGAATTATTTCCTCCACCGTGCTCGGCATGAAGTATTAACGCCAGATCGAGAATTTTCACATCAAGTTCTGTGTAATTGCCACGCCCTTTCATCATAAATAAAAAGTTCTCGGCTACGGAACGGTTTTCATAGGGATGCCTGATATGCAGTGAGCGCCCCATCTGATTATGTCGCAATACCTGATAGGCATAAGCTATAACAGTAGGAAATTTGGCAATCAGGTTCAATGATTGACTTATAAGATTTTCAGGCGAGATATCATCCGGATTTTCATCATAGTTATACAGTTCCAGTACACTTCTTGCCAAGATATTCATTATATTTCCGCCCTTCAACGACATGATATTCATTGTTGCCCGATGATTCAGTGGCATTGTATGGGCAATCAGTTTCTCCACAGATTTAAGTTCATCTCGATTGGGAAGGTGTCCCGATAAAAGTAGGAAAATGGTCTCTTCAAATCCCAGACGATTTTCTTGCTGGATGCCCTTAACCAGTTCTTCCACATCTAATCCGCGATAGAATAACTTACCGGGTACAGGTTTCAACCTGCCATCTGGTTGACGTTCATAGCCCACTACATCTCCTACCCGGGTAAGTCCGGCAAGCACACCCGAATGGTCCTCATTTCGAAGGCCACGCTTCACACCCATCTTGGTAAAAAGTTCCTTGTCGATATTGCTTGTAAATGCAACGGAATCCGACAATATTTTTCTCAAATGTTCATTATCCATATTGATGTATTTTATTTCTCTGTTTGGCCCAAGAACAGCTCCGCTTTAACACATTTTCCCCCTGTTTTGTTTACAAAGGTAAGCAATTTTATAGTTTTTCAATCATTTTGCGAGAACGTATCGACTATTACATCCTTGATAAAAACTTTTCCTGATTCAATATTTTTCCAAGTTATATATGGCATAAATTCTTAAAATCATCAAATCAATTATTCATCGCGTTGAGTGCACTTCCGGCTTTAAACCACTCAATTTGCTGTTCGTTATAGGTATGCGCCGCTTCAAAACTATCTTTTGTGCCATCGGCATGTAGCAGCTCCACCGTCAGATTTCTGCCCGGAGCAAACTCTTTTAATCCTGTCACACTGATCTTGTCCCTTTCTTGGATTTTAGCATAATCTTCTTTGTTACTAAAGGTCAAAGCCAACATTCCCTGTTTCTTCAGATTGGTCTCATGGATTCGGGCAAACGACTTCACCAATATCACTTTCACATTAAGATGACGAGGTTCCATCGCAGCATGTTCACGGCTCGATCCCTCTCCATAATTTTCTTCGGCCACAACTACCGATCCAACTCCTTCTGCTTTGAACTTGCGAGCCAAAGCCGGCAGGGGAGAATATCCCATAGTAACAGGATCGAGCACCGAGTTGGTCGTATCATTAAATGCATTCACCGCTCCGATCAGCATGTTGTCGGAAATATTGTCGAGATGTCCCCGAAAACGAAGCCATGGACCTGCCATCGAAATATGGTCAGTAGTACATTTCCCTTTTACTTTGATCAACAGAGATAATTCTATAAAATCCTCTCCGTTCCAAGGGCGGAAAGGTTCCAGTTTTTGCAGCCGGTTCGAATTGGGGTCGATGGAAATCTGCACATCCCTGCCATCTTCCAACGGCGCCAGATAGCCTGCATCTTCCACATCATAGCCTTTGGGTGGCATCTCAAAACCGACCGGTTCTGCCAGTTTCACCCACTCTCCCCTTTCATTCTGAAGCGTATCGGTCAGCGGATTAAAGCAAAGATCACCGGCGATGGTCAGTGCCGCCACCAATTCGGGAGAAGTTACAAACGCATGGGTATTGGGATTACCGTCATTTCGTTTCGCGAAATTACGGTTAAACGAAGTGACGATGGAGTTGGGGCGGTCTTTCACCTCATCATCGCGTTTCCACTGACCAATACAGGGACCACAAGCATTGGCAATAATAGTGGCACCTGCCTCCTCAAACACTCCTAAAATTCCATCGCGTTCAGCAGTATAACGAACCAGTTCCGAACCGGGATTGATCAGAAATTGTGCTCTGACAGGCACATGCGCATTGCGTGCCTGCTTCACAATAGAAACCGCACGGGTAAGATCTTCATAAGACGAATTGGTACATGAACCTATCAAACCAACCTCCATTTTTCGGGGGTAGTTATTCTCTTTTACCGCCTTAGCAAATTCAGAAATAGTGTATGCCGCATCCGGTGTAAATGGTCCATTGATATGGGGTTCAAGTGTTGAAAGATCTATTTCGATCAACTGGTCATAATATTTTTCAGGGTGGGCAACCACCTCCGGATCGGGTTGGAGGTATTCCATGATTCTACGGGCTTCGTCGGCCACCTCTTTTCGTCCGGTAGCTTCCAGATAAACGGCCGATTTTTCATCGAATGGAAAAATAGAAGTTGTAGCCCCCACCTCGGCTCCCATATTACAGATTGTCCC
>JAAYFR010000066.1 GCA_012728155.1 Bacteroidales bacterium
CCTTGGCCATCTCTTCATAGTCTGCCAGCAAGGATATATTCCCGAGCGTGTGGTCCTCCCGTTTTCCGGTTCCTCCCACAATAATAATCTCCTTTTTCCCCTTCTCAATACAAAAGAGTACTGATTTGGTGAGATCATTGGTCTCCTGATCGGGGTTGATGTGCAAGATATCGGCAAAACGTATCCTGTTCTCTTTCGAGATAGAATCGCAGTCACCTACGATAGCATCCGGCATTCCTCCCTGTGCGATAAAGTCGTTGGCAGCGCCATCGGAACAAACAATATACTTTGCCTCTTTGATATAAGAGAGGGGGAGGAGATGTTGAGGAAACCACCCATTAGCGATAATCACCGCTGTTGTATCTTCAATTTTATCCATCTTTTGCGATTTTTTGTCAAAGGTATAAAAGATGACTCAATGAGAAATGTCGATAGGGATAAATTCCACATTTACTTGATGAGAACTCCTATGCACTTTCACTATTTTTTGAGTAAGGTCATTTTTATTTTTTCCTCTAAAATAATCTCCTTTCTTATCCTTTGCTTTTTGCTCTTAATAAAACATAAAAGAACTGCTTCTTCAAACAATAGAAAGAAAAAAATGTTCTTATGTAGAATTGTTCTAATTATTAAAATATCCACAAAGGAATAATACATAGTAAAGTAATAGCTGTTATGGCCAAAGAAAAATCAAAAAAAAGTCAACTGTCAAAAGAGAAAATGTTGCATATGCATCGGCTGATGCTTGATATCCGTAATTTCGATAGTAGGGTGAACCATCTTGTAAAAAAGGGAGTGATACCCGGGATGACCCACTTTTCCATAGGGGAGGAAGCGGCCAACGTGGGTGCTATTGCCGCGATTAATGCCGGGTCCGACCTGATCACTTCCAATCACCGTGGTCACGGGCAAAGTATTGCATTGGAAATCGATCTCAATGGAATGATGGCTGAGATTATGGGGAAAGCTACAGGAACCTGTAAGGGAAAAGGAGGGTCGATGCATATTGCCGATCTGGACGGTGGAAATTTAGGTGCCAATGGGATTGTTGGCGGAGGCATGGGAATGGCCGTTGGCGCCGCACTCACCCAGAAAATGAAAAAAACGGGAAATATTGTCCTCTGTTGTTTTGGTGATGGAGCCTGTAATGAGGGTACTTTTCATGAAACACTGAATATGGCTTCCATCTGGAAGTTACCGGTAATCTTCTATTCCATTAACAATATGTATGGAATCAGTACGCCGATCAAGGATGTGATCAATGTAGATTATAACTATCAGCGTGCCTGTGCTTATGGTATTCCGGGGCATTTTATTGAAGATGGAAACGATTTGCTGGCTGTTTATAATAAATTCGAGGAGATCGTTCAATATGTGCGTGAGGGTAACGGTCCGGTACTGGTAGAAACGGTCACCTACCGTTGGTTGGGACACTCTACTTCGGATCCCGGAAAATATAGAACCAAGAAAGAGGTGGATGAGTGGAAGAAAAAAGATCCGATTGATCGTTTCAAAAATTGGCTTCTTGAGAATAAAGTAGCGACCGCGAAGGAGATAGAAGCATTAGAAAATGCATCGTTGGCTGCGGTAGAAGAGTCGGAGAAATTTGCATTGAGCAGTCCGGAACCGACATTGGAATCGGCATTCGAAGATATTTTTGCGGACTATTTTTTTTCGGCTTCAATAAAATGATTTAACTCGGAGATTTAATTCTCTTTATTGCTCATACAAAATAAAAACAGAATAAAAACAGATGGAAAATAATAGAAAGATCATGTCTGTCCGTGATGCTATTATCTTGGCTATGTCGGAAGAGATGCGTCGTGATGAGAACGTATTCCTTATGGGGGAAGATGTGGGTATTTTCGGAGGTGACTTTGCTACGTCGGTCGGTATGATTGAAGAGTTCGGTAAAGAACGCGTGCGTGATACCCCTATTTCAGAAAATGCTATCTCCGGTGCGGCTATTGGAGCTGCCATGACCGGGATGCGCCCCATTGTGGATGTCACCTTTATGGACTTTATCGTCTACATGATGGACAACATTGTGAATCAGGCTGCCAAAACAAGATATATGTTCGGTGGGAAAGGGCAGATACCGGTAGTGTTTCGGGCTGCCGCAGGAGGTGGTGTTGGCTCTGCAGCACAGCACTCGCAATCGCTTGAAGCGTGGTTTACCCACATCCCCGGGCTAAAGGTGATTGCACCAGGTACGCCGGCAGATGTGAAAGGATTACTTAAAGCGGCTATCCGCGATAATAATCCGGTTATCTTCCTCGAATACAAGGCACAGTATAATATGAAGGGAGAAGTGCCCTTAGACCCGGACTTCCTATTGCCGATTGGGAAAGCCGATATCAAGAAAGTGGGAAAAGATGTAACGGTGATTACTTATGGGCGCATGTTGGAACGTGTGATACAAGCTGCCAACGAGGTGGAAGAGGCTGAGGGGGTGAGTGTGGAGGTGGTGGACCTCCGTACCTTGGCGCCGCTTGATAAAGAGGCGGTGATTGAGTCGGTGAAGAAAACCGGGAAGGTATTGCTTGTGAACGATGCGCATAAAACCGGTGGTTTTATTGGTGAGGTGGCTGCGATGATTGCAGAAAGTGATGCGTTCGATTATTTGGACGGACGTATCTTGCGCCTTGCTGGCGAGGATGTGCCCATCCCTTATAACCAGACGTTGGAAGCAGCTATGATACCCAATGTGGAGCGGATCAAGAAGTATATCCTCAAGTTAGTGAATAACCGATAAAAAGGGAGTTGATGGAAAATAGAAAAGTAAGGGCAACACCTGCGGCCAGAGCTTTGGCCAAACGCTTGGAAGTAGAGCTGCGCAGTGTAATCGGTACCGGTTACAAGGGGCGTATTCATAAAGATGATATAGCCAATTTCAATTATGAGGAGAAAACACATGTCTCTCCGCTGGCACGCCATATTGCCGAATTACACAATATAGAGCTGAAAGGGGTAATAGGGTCGGGGCATCGCAATAAAATCATGAAGGACGATGTGCTGGAATTGATCTCCGATCCCGATCTGAAAGTTAGATTCACCCTGGATGACTTTGGAATAGTGTCGGTTCCGAAAAAGGAGCAAGCCCTTTCCAAGCCGGCAAAAGAAACATTGCAGAAAGTGCCCATCGCAACTGTTGCGGCACCTCAAGTTGCTGCGGTGGTAGGAGAGACGGAGAAAGTGGCGATGACTCAGATGCGGAAAATCATTGCCAAACGTATGACGGAGAGCTTCTTTGGTATACCCACTTTTATGCAGACATGGGAAGTGGATATGACCGAGTTGCTAGCATTGCGAAAGAAACTGATGGAGCCGATACAGGAGAAAACCGGAAAGAAACTGACGGTGACCGACCTGATCTCGTTGGCTGCAGTGAGAACGCTATTGAAACATAAGTATATCAATGCCAGCCTTAATCCAGAAGGAACGGAAATAACCTTTCACAATTTCGTGCATCTGGGAATGGCGGTCGGACTGGAGGAGGGGCTGCTGGTGCCGGTGGTGAAAAATGCCGACAAGATGTCGCTCAGCGAATTTGTGGTGACATTGAAAGACTTGACAGAGCGTACTTTTTCAAAAAAATTGCTTCCCGACGAACAGGCGGGCAGCACATTTACCATCAGCAACCTTGGAATGTATCCCGTGGATGAGTTCACAGCTATCATCAATCAGCCGAATGCGGCGATTTTGAGTGTTGCTTCTACAAAGGAGAAACTTGTGCCGGTAAAAGGGGAAGTGGTGGTGCGACCCATTATGAAGATAAGTCTTACCAGCGACCACCGTATTATCGACGGACTGACAGCGGCAAAATTCATGACCGATCTGAAAAAATTGCTGGAAGATCCGATCACTTTATTTATTTAAAAAAAAATATATATGGCTTTTGAAATAATTATGCCCAAAGCCGGGATAGATATGACCGAAGGGCAAATAGTGAAATGGTTGAAGAAAGAGGGTGATCCTGTGCAGGAAGGTGAGATCATTCTGGAGATTATGACCGACAAGACCAGTATGGAGATCGAGGCGGAAGCATCGGGTATTCTGTTAAAGATTGTACATAATGATGGTGAAACTGTACCGGTAACCGTGGTGATCGGCTATATCGGTGAGGAGAACGAGTCGGTTGACACGCTGATGCCTGAGGTGATCGAAGATACCGGTGAAAAAGAGAGCGAAGAAGATAGGTGGATGATTCGTCTTGAAGACAACTACAATGTGGTGGTAATCGGGGGAGGTCCTGCCGGATATGTGGCAGCTATTAAGGCAGCCCAATTGGGTGCACGGGTGGCCATTGTGGAAAAAGGGACATTTGGGGGCACCTGTCTTAATGTGGGATGTATTCCTACCAAGAGCTATCTGAAGAATGCCGAGATTATCGAACATATCCGGGAAGCATCTACAAGAGGAATTATTATCGACAGTTCACAGATCAAGGTGGACATGGAGAAGGTACAAGAGTTTAAAAATAGCGTGGTGAGAAAACTCACCAGCGGTGTGGAAGCCCTTCTCAAGAGTAATGGTGTGGATATCTACCAAGGTATTGGCAGGATCAACAAGAACAAGGATGTGGTGGTGAACGATTCGCAGATCATCAAGGCGGACAAGATCATTCTGGCCGGTGGCTCGAAAGCATCAAAAATCAATATCCCGGGTATCGAGAGCGACAAGGTGCTTACCAGCGACGATCTGCTGGCTATTAAGGAGGTGCCGGAAACGCTGGCCGTAATTGGTGGTGGCGTGATCGGTACCGAAATGGGACAATCATTTGCAGGACTTGGCTCCAAGGTGATTATCATCGAGATGATGGATCGTATTGTGCCACCTCTCGATCATGAAGTTTCAGCTGAACTGACAAAAATTATCAAGAGGAAAGGGATGACAGTAATTACCTCTGCCCGTATTACCGAGATCGTGGATAGAGGTGACAAGCTCGAAATCAAGATCGACGGGAAAGAATCGGTGATTGCTGACAAGGCATTGATCTCCATCGGACGTGTGCCCGATCTGGAAGGAATGGGCGAAATGAAGTTCGAATCGGAACGGGGGAAGATCAAGGTGAATAAATATATGGAAACCAGTGTGAAAGGTATTTATGCGCCCGGTGATGTGAACGGTATCAAGATGCTTGCCCACGTGGCTTTCCGAATGGGAGAGGTGGCTGCAGAAAATGCGGTGAAAGGGAATCATCGTTCTGTCAGGCTGTTCTCCGCACCGTCGGTAGTATATACCTCTCCGGAGGTGGCGATGGTGGGACTGACCGAAGAAGAGGCGCGTGCAAAGTACGACGATATCCGTATCGGACGATTTAACTTTGCCTCTAATGGACGTGCTTTGGCATCCAGCGAAGCGCATGGTTATGTGAAAGTGATCGCCGATAACCGGTATGGTGAAGTGCTGGGAGTACATATCATTGGCCCCTCTGCGGCGGAAATTATCACTCAGGCGTCGCTGATTATGGAGATGGAGATCACGGTAGATGAGGTGATAAAGACCATCTACGGGCATCCTACCTATTCTGAGGCACTGTTTGAAGCCTTTGCCGATGTGTTGGATGAAGCGGTGCATATTCCGAAAAAGAAGAAGTGATATTCTTCACTTGTGATCGTATGTTTGCAACTAAATCATCGACTGACGATATTTTGAGACCCATTATAGCTCTTATTCGCTAAAAGAGTTGAAGTCGCTTCGCTAACAACTCTTTTTACGCTCATTGCGAGCTATGGGTTTCCACAAAATATCTAAAGGTCTCCGCTTTATTTGCAAACATTAGTGAGACTACAATTAATTGATATAACTAATGGCGGGTTCCGGCTGAAAGATGACCGGAGCTCGTTCTCCTTTTTGCACTATGATATATATTGTCAACAAAAGTAATGACCCCGCCTATAATATCGCGTTGGAAGAGTTTTGCTTCAAAGGACTGAAACAATTTGATAAGATTTTTATTCTTTGGATCAATGAACCGGCTATTATTGTGGGAAAACATCAAAATACGCAGGCAGAGATCAATAGCCGCTTTGTACAAGAAAACGGGATTCATGTGGTGAGGCGTATTACCGGTGGTGGAGCAGTTTATCATGATCTGAACAACCTGAATTATACCATCATCTCTAACGAAGAGGAGGGTGAGAACGATTTCGATTTCAAGACTTTTTCGCAGCCGGTTATCGAAACACTGGCAGAATTGGGGGCAAAAGCAGAATTCTCCGGCAGGAACGATATCACCATCGATGGAAAAAAGATCTGCGGGAATGCGCAGGCCTATGTCGGCAATCGGGTGATGCATCATGGTTGCCTGCTGTTCGATACCGATCTGACGATACTCTCTAAAGCGCTGGAAGTATCGAGGGAGACGGTCGATTTCAAAGGGGTAAAATCGGTCCGTAGCCGGGTAGATAATATACTTCCCAATCTTCCCAAAAAAATCACTGTCCATGAATTTGCTGATAAGATACTCCAACATATGATGCGGAAATTCCCCGAAATGACAGCGTATCATTTCAGTGACTCCGAAAAAGAGGTAATTGAAAAAATTCGTGAGGAAAAATTTGCCAATTGGAATTGGACCTATGGACATAACCCGATGGCAGAGGTGGTGCGCGAGAAACGTTATCCTGCAGGGAAAATGGAGGTATTCCTAAATATTGGCAATGGCAGAATTAAAGAGATAGGTTTTTACGGCACTTTTTTCGGGAAAAATAGCGATTTGACCCTACCCCAAGAAACACTAAAGGGGGTGAAGTATACCCCCTCTGATGTTAAAAATGCCTTATCGCAGTTCGACACTACCCAATACTTCGCCGGATTTTCACTCGACGAACTTACTGAAGCGATCGTAGATTAAGCCAGAGCAGCTGCTTCTTCCCTCATCATCCGCCTCCATTTGAAATAACCGAATACCGAGATCACTGAGTATATCGCGAAAAGGATAGAGGTGGGGTAGAGTCCTTTCCATACATACAATCCGCAGGAAACTATATTGACGAAAAACCAGAGCCACCATTGTTCCACATATTTATGGGCAAGCAGCCACATGCCGAGGATGCTGAGCGCAGTGGTAAAACTGTCTCCATAGGGTACGGGGCTGTCGGTGAAGCGTATCAGGATGAAAGCCATGACCGCAAAAAGGAGTGTGCCTATCGCCGAAAGTGGGAGGATATAGCGCCGGGGTGTATGGCTGATCTTCAAATCCGAATCTTCCGACCGGGTTTTTGTCCATCGTATCCAGCCATAGATACTGGCGAAGAAGTAATAGATATTGATTCCCATGTCGGCATAGAATTTACTTTGGAGAAAAATCCACACATAAAAAATGGGCATCAATACGCCAACCGGCCACAGCCATTTACTGGCCTTGTATTCCAGATAGAGATAGAGCAGTCCGATAACGGCACCGATCATTTCAATGGTCTGCATTTTTTTAAAAATTGAGTGTTAGCCTTGCCATATAGTTCCGTGGTGCTTGCGGATAATAGGCGACTCCTGTATAGCTGCTCCCATCTTCATATGCCTCTGTATATGCCCATCCGTTTGCTTCATATTTTCTGTTGAATAAGTTATTCACAAAAAACTGAAGGTTGAAAGTGCCTACTGTCACCGGTTTAAAGGTATAACCTGCGGAGAAATTAGCCACAAGATAGCCATCGAGTGATTTCTCGTCATTCGATGTGTTGTCGAGATATTGTTTACTTACATATTTCCCCATCAGGTTTATATATAACTCCTGTACAGGCTGCCAGGTAACTCCTGCTGCACTCACTACGCTGGGAGAGAAGGCGATATTGGTTGAACCAAAATCCTGAGAAATCTGGCTTTTCCTTTTGTAATTTTTGGGATTATCATACAGATCGAAATAGGCTGTATAGCGATTGATCTTGTTACGGCTAAGGGTAGCATTGGCATCCAAAACAAATTTGTTGTTGCAAAACGGAATGGATGCTTCCAGTTCAATGCCGGTTCGATAGCTGTTTTTTACGTTTTCCATCAGTTTATATCCTATATCATTGAGTTTTCCGGTTTGTACCATCTGGTTATGATAATCCATATAATAAAAATTCGCCCCTAATCGTATGCCATCCGATCCTTGGTAGCGATACCCCAATTCATAGTCGATCATCCGTTCGGGTTTGATGGGATTGGTGGCTCCACCCTTTATCCCGTCTTTCAGGTCGCTCCGGAGTGGCTCCCGTTGCCCTACTGCAGCAGATACATAGAGTCTGTTTCGATCGTCCACCCGGAATGAAATCCCCGCTTTTGGGTTTACGAAATTGTAATTGAATTTCCCTGCCAGATCCATCCGGTCATCATCGATACCGCTAAAGTGATAGGTGATATGACGGTATTGTATATCGCCGAAAAACGACAGTTTTTCGTTCAATTGATATTCTGCCTTGGTGAAGAAGTTTACCTCTGTTTTTTTACCCATATTACGGTACCATTCGTAATTTTCGGGGATCTCTTTTGTGTGCTTTATCCAGGGGAGTCTACCATAATGATCACCATCATAAAAACTGTACATTCCGCCGAAAGTAAGCTCTAAAGCATTCTTTTTATAATTGAAGTGTAGGTTTGCCACGTAGAAATCATTTTTCATCAATTTCTGACGCACAAAATCGGTACGGCTATAGGTGCTGTCCCCAATTGTCTGGGGCTCTAATCCGAAATCGGAGTATTTTCGGTTGTAGCGATAATTTTCGTAGTATCCATAACCATGATTATAGCTGATCCCCGCATTCAGGGTGAGATTCCGGTTCAGCTCCCTTGCAAGGGTCAGTTGCACGATATCGGAATAGTAGTTATCGGTTTCGTTGTCATAGTAAAGCCGGTTACCTGCATTGTCATAATATTCGCCTGAGAGATTGTAGCGACGGCCATACTCTTCGTCCTCCATCTGATCTTTGGTGACCCCTTCCCAAGTGATGCCGGTATGCTGAATCCCCTTCATATAGATCAGGCGGAGCAGTTGCCTGTCAGTATAGTGGGATAACGCTGTATAAAAGTGGGTGTGATCGACTTTCCCATTTCTGATATAACCCTCTCCCAGAACACGGGAGAAACTGGTGTCGAACGATAGGCCATTTTTCATTATCCCTGTTCCTGCACCAATATTGGATAAAAAAGTGCCATAGCTTCCTACTGCCGTGGATGCTTCGCCATAGGCTCCCGATCGGGCTCCGGTGGTTTGTAGAGAAATAGTGGCTCCGAAGGCGGCCGATCCGTTGGTGGAGGTTCCTACGCCCCGTTGTATCTGGATATTTTGTAATGAGTTGGAGAGATCGGGAAGATTTACCCAAAACATCTCCTGACTTTCGGGATTATTCAGCGGCATCCCGTTGAGTGTCACATTGATCCGGGTAGCATCGGTCCCCCTGATCCTTAATGCCGTATTGCCCACACCCAATCCATCTTCTGTAAAAGAGACAATCGATGGAGATGTGTGTAGAATGGCCGGGATGTTTCGCGCGGCATTTTGTCTTTTTATATCTGAAGAAGAGATATTGGAATAGGCTACCGGTGTGTTTTTCCCGGCGCGAGTAGAAGAAACAACCACCTCTTCCAGTTGAATTTGCGTAAGAGTGTCAGATGGCACCTCATGTGCCCTTACTTGATAACCGAATGCCAGCAGGATTGCCGGCAATAAAAAAACCTTTTTCATTTACATACAATTTTTAAGATGGCCACAAAGCAACTTGTTTGGCACATCGTTTTGTGAAATAAAAAAGGGGATTGATGAAGATATATACCAGAAAACCACGAAATGTGGATCTTTTTTCCCTACGCCGGCATTATCCGGATCAGGTGATTTGGGTATGATCTCAGCCCGTCTGCTTGGGCACCCCCTGTTGAATGAGAAAACAAAGATAGTGCATTTTTGTTCAGCGAAGGTTATTCTCCCCGTTTTTTAACATTCGGGCGATCGTCTGATGAAAAATAAATGGCTGAATAGATATTATCTTTGGATTTATTTGTAATTTCGTTCGTTAAATAGAAAAGTGTCAAGCAGGTTGTATGAATGATGAAGAAAAATTGATAGCGGAAGATCAGATGATCGAGAATGAGTTTCAGGCCCTTTTGAATGATTATCTGAACTCAAATCACCGTCGGAAGGTGGATATCATTACCAAAGCATATAATATGGCAAAGGAGGCGCATAAAGGTGCCCGCCGTCGCTCTGGTGAACCCTATATCATGCATCCGCTGGCAGTAGCCCGTATTGTATCGAAAGAGATGGGGCTGGGTTCCACCTCTATCTCCGCTTCGTTATTACACGATGTGGTGGAAGATACCGACTATACTGTGGAGGATATCCGCGCACTGTTTGGAGACAAGATAGCACAAATTGTGGATGGCCTCACAAAGATATCGCATGGCATGTTTGGCGAAAATGTATCGGCGCAGGCTGAGAATTTCAGGAAACTATTGCTGACCATGTCGGATGACATTCGTGTGATCCTTATCAAGATTGCCGACCGTTTACACAATATGCGCACTCTCTCCTCGATGGCGCCTGCCAAACAGTATAAAATCACGGGGGAGACATTGTATATCTATGCCCCGTTGGCACATCGCCTGGGGCTTTTTGCCATTAAAACGGAGTTGGAAGAGCTTTGTTTCAAGTATGAGCATCCCGAGGTGTATGCCGACCTGACTGCTAAGATCAGGGAGTCTGCTCCCGAGCGAAACAAGATCTATGAGAATTTTGCTGTACCGGTGATACCGGCACTCGATAAGATGGGCATCACCTATGAGATGCGCGCGCGGGTGAAGTCGGTCTACTCCATCTGGAA
>JAAYFR010000067.1 GCA_012728155.1 Bacteroidales bacterium
GACGAATATAGTCATATTTGACAAGACAGGCACCTTAAGAGAAGGTCAATTCGGTGTGACGGATGTCATTGCAAACGGAGTGACCGAAGAAGAACTCATGGAAATAGCCTACGCCATAGAGTCAAACTCCGAGCATCCAATTGCCCAAGGTGTTGTCAACGAAGGTAATAAACGTGGCATCGCACGCAAGACAGTCACGGATTATCAAAATGTGACGGGACAAGGGATTAAGGCAAAAATCGACGGGCAGAGTATTCTTGTCGGCAGCCCTGGCTTCATGCGTTCGCAGAATATCGACATTGATGAAGCGATGTTGGAAAAGTTGTCAGCTGAAGGGAAAACCGTCATTTACATTCTGGCAGATCAAACCTTGCTTGGGTATATTGCTTTATCTGACATCATTCGCGGCAATGCGCGTCCGGCAATAGACGCGTTACGCGCGATGGGTATCGAATCGTATATGGTAACGGGTGATAACCATAGATCGGCTGCCCATGTGGCAAGTCAACTTGGTATTGAGCATGTCTATTCCGAGGTTTTGCCAAATGAAAAGGCATTGAAAGTGGATGAAATCCATAAGCTCGGCAAAAAAGTTGCCATGACAGGGGATGGCGTAAATGATGCGCCGGCTCTGGCCAAGGCGGATCTCGGTATAGCGATCGGCGCCGGTACGGATGTCGCGATCGAAACAGCTGATGTCATTTTGGTGAAGAGCAATCCTCAGGATGTTGTCAATCTGATCAGGCTATCTCGTGCGACCTACCGAAAGATGGTCCAAAACCTGGACTGGGCAACGGCATACAATGTGATCGCCTTGCCGCTGGCGGCAGGCATTCTGTATAACCAGGGGGTTGTGATCACTCCTGCGCTTGGGGCAGTTTTGATGTCGATGAGCACCATCATCGTGGCAATCAATGCAAGATTAATCAGGAACTGACACCGTGAACACAAATCGCAAAAAAATCTCCTTACTTGCAGTTGCACTGATCATGTCCATCCTCGTTCTGGGTGTATTGATCTACTTTTTGGTAGCCGGCCTGCCTTTGCCTCGTAACCAGTATGAGACCCAAGAAGGGAACGAACTGAAAATCCCTTCTCTATTGCCGGACCTGAACCCCGATCCCAATACCGCGGATTTTGTTCTGGACGTGCAATCTGGCGAGACCAATTTTCTTGGCAACCGACAGACAAAAACACTTGGATATAATGGATCCTATCTCGGTCCGGTCATTCGTATCAGAAAGGGCGAGAAGGTTCATATACAAGTAAATAATCATCTAGACTTCTCGACGACTCTTCATTGGCACGGTCTGGTGGTCGATGGGGAACAGGACGGTGGTCCACATCAGGGGATTCAGCCGGGAGAAAGCTGGGATCCAGCTTTCACTGTTGACCAGGATGCAGCTACATTATGGTTTCACCCGCATCTGATGGGTGAAACTGCGAACCAGGTTTATTATGGTTTGGCAGGCCTGATCTATATTGATGATGAAAATTCTGAAAAGCTGAATCTGCCAAAAAATTACGGAATCGACGATATTCCGTTGATCGTCCAGGACCGGAGCTTTAAGCGTGATGGCAGCTTCGACTACCGCACATCGATGATGGGGGTGGTGTCTGGCGATACGATCATGATCAACGGAACTGTTAACCCATATCTCAATGTGAACAAAGGCAATGTTCGTTTCCGTATCCTCAATGCTTCCAATTCCCAAAACTTTGCATTCAGTTTGAGCGATGGGAGCTCCCTTCAGCAAATTGCCTCCGATGGTGGATTTTTGGAAGCTCCTCTTGAAAGAAAATCTATTTTCCTGGCACCCGGTGAACGAGTCGAAGTGGTTGTCGATTTTTCGAAAAACGTGTTAAGTACTGTTACGCTCATGTCAGGAAACCAATCGATCATGGCAATCAACCTGGCCGGTACAAACACAGACGCGACTGAAGTTCCTGACTCCTTGACAACGGTGATGCCGATTCAGTTGAGCGACAATCCGAAAACAAGAGTCTTTGACTTGCAAAGCATGGGCATAAGCGGGACGATCAACGGAAATGCATTTGATATGGATCGAATAGATGAAGAAGTTCGTCTCAACGAGAGCGAGGTTTGGGTGATCAGAAACAGCGGCGGCATGATGCAATCCAGCGGCCATCCATTCCATGTTCACGGCACTCAGTTTCAAGTCATATCCAGAAACGGAAAAATACCACCACCGCAGGAACGCGGCTATAAAGATACGGTTTTCGTTAACGTGGGGGAAGAAATCGCCATTCGTATTCGGTTCACTCACCCAGGCATTTTCATGTACCATTGCCACATTCTGGAGCATGAGGATAACGGAATGATGGGCCAGTTCAAGGTTTCGTGAACTCGGAAAGGATCAAAACAGCGACGCATAAATTCATTCTGAAACGATTGGAGGTATGCTGCGTTCCTTGGCCACCGAGTCTGGTTTTCTCAGGCCTTTCCCAAATACCCCCTGAATGACAAACGTTATCATGCTTGTTTTCCAGGAGTCACGGTTTTGGTTATGTGGCTTATAATGATTTCAGTTTGGAATCGGACAAATATCCTTGAGTGACTTGTTCGAGGCGAGGAATGCGGATGAAAACAAAAATAAACGTTGCTCTGGTGGGACTGGGCTTTGGCGGCGCTTTTGCCGACATTTACCGGAAACATCCCAATGTCGGCACCATGAAGGTATTTGATACGAACCGCAAACTGAGCGATAGGTTTGTAGAGAGCGCGCATCTGGATGGCTGTTATGACAGCTTTGAAGACATACTCAATGACCGTGACTGCGATGCCGTTCATCTAGTTACACCCATACCGCTACACGCGCAACAGAGCGTCGCCGTTCTGGACGCTGGAAAACACTGCGCCTGTACCGTGCCGATGGCGACCTCGCTCAGCGACATACAGCGCGTTACGGATGCCAAACGCAGATCCGGTAAGAATTTCATGATGATGGAGACAACGCTCTATACATATCAGTATTTCTATGTAAAGCAGATGCTCGATGCGGGCGAGATTGGGAAAATCCAGTTTTTGCGCGGCTCACATTATCAGGATATGTCCAATTGGCCCGATTACTGGCTCGGCCTTCCGCCGATGTGGTACAGCACGCACGCCATCGCCCCTATGATCGCCATCTCCGGCTCGCGCATCAAGAGAGTGGTTTGCTTTGGAAGCGGAACCATGGATGAGGAACTGAGCAGACACTACGACAATCCTTATCCTGTAGAAAGCGCGCTGTTCGAGTTTGAAAACGGCCTGTGCGCGGAGGCCACCCGTTCCCTCTTTGAAACGGCAAGGGCCTACCAGGAGGGATTCTTCGTATACGGTAGCAAGAAGAGCTTTGAATGGGGCTTTTCCGACGACGCTGCTCCATATGTAACTGATTTGCAGCCGAATCCCGGCAAGCGCGGAAGCATCACGAGGGTAGAACAGATCACGCTGCCCAATTATCAACAGTGTCTTCCGGTTGAAATACAGCCATTTACCGTCGGGAAAGAATACGACCCCTTGAATCCGCAGGAATCGATGAAAAAGGGCGCCGGCGGAGGGCATCACGGCTCACATCCACATCTGGTGAACGAGTTCGTGATGAGTATCGTTGAAAATCGCCGCCCGTGGATCGACGAGGTTCTCGGCGCAAACATATCCGC
>JAAYFR010000068.1 GCA_012728155.1 Bacteroidales bacterium
CTTTTATATAATATTGAAATTGCGTATCCTCAAGCACAGCTTCCTTGTCGTCAACCACTACCTTAATGGTCGATTTTTCTCCAGGCTGTTTGGGAACCAACGCATAAATGGCATTGTCTTGTACCCTTATTATCAACGCTTCCTTGTCATTAAAGAAAAGACTCACCTTCTCTTTGTCATTTCCAAAATTATTTCCGTTGACAATAACTTTCGTGCCCAAGCCCCCCCTTTTAGGGCCAATGCCCTCTACCGTGACAGCCTTATTGGGATCGTGAGGCTTGTCAAACTCATTCGATTGGTCATCACTGCTGTCGTTACAGCTTATTAGCAGTGTTGATAAAATTAAAAAAAAGAATTTGAAATTTCTCATACATGATTCGTTTTAAAAAATATGAATATATCGGTTCTGATTTGAATAAATTTTTAATAAAAGACTCAGTTATTAAATTCAGCGAATGTAAATCTATAAATTAATAAATTTAATGCAAAAGTATTCCTACTACAGCTCATCTTGGCGTGAAAAATGACATATAAACTAACCTAAATGATATTTACTGTTAAAAATACCCGCCTGAATTTATTCAGGCATCCACCCCCTTTCGGCCAATTGCCATTATTTTCCGGTTGCAATCTACTCTATCTTTGTCAACCCTTTAAAACTGAAATATTGTTCGGTGATATTCAGTTCCTCTACTGTTTCACGCGTCTCCATCGTTTTCAAATGGGCGGTGTTGAATCCTTTTCCGCCATCATTATCATAGACCCATGTTGGGGTGGGCCACAAACAGGCGCGAAACTTTACCGTGCGGTAAAAATCCATGGAAACCCCCTGTTGTCCGTGGTGCGACATCTGGATGTAATCGCAGTCCAACTCATCCCTAAAGGGACCATTGAGCAATTTATCGCCCGCCTCTTTTCCTGCATCAGCAAGAAAAAGCACCGATTTCACCGGATCAGAGACCCTCATCACCACACTGGAGTTGTTATAGGGATTGCTGCCTGCCAGCTCTTCATTTTTAATTCCCAATATTTTAAAGGTGGTGTTGCCGAATTGGAAGAGCATGCCGGGTGTCAGTTCGGTAGACTTTATTCCTGATTTTTTTGCTGTTTCGTAATATAACAAGGCATCCGCTTTGGAGCCAGGTTCCGAATTCAACAGGTTGTCCGAGAAGGTAGACTGGCAAATTTCGCGTATTGTAATCCCTTTGGGGGCTTCCAATATTTTCGTCAAGGCACCCATATGGTCGGCATGGGGATGGGTCACAAACCAACAATCCACCACATTGCCCAATGCCCCTAAAAATCCCCTCAGATAACCCTCCTCCTCTTTCACTCCTCCGTCTATCACGATGACTTTGTGGTTGTCGGTAAGGATCACATATGAGTTTCCGATCGTATTGATTTGTGAGGGCAATTGCCAAAGTGTGAAGGTGTCATCCTGTTTTGAAAAGGAGGGCTGCTGGTTGAAATAACCCAATTTTCGCCACCGTCGTTCGGTGTTTTTCACCCTAAGGCAAAAATCGCGGTAATCCTTATCGCCCGCTTTCGTCCATCCATTTTCTGCATAAGCTGCGAGGCGGGGGAATGTCTGGTAATATATTCGGGTGACATTGGGTGTATATTCTCCCCACATCTGGCACCCTGTCCCGATTATTTTTGATTCTTTTATTTTTTCCAGACCATCGGGAATGGGATTGAACGAATAGGCCTTCTCCAGCGGTATCACTTCGTAGGGATAGTCTAAATAGGTGAAATGACGGTTTGAGTTCACCACATCGTAC
>JAAYFR010000005.1 GCA_012728155.1 Bacteroidales bacterium
ACATACGATGAGGTGGGTAACCGCATAGAAAATTTCGGAGACAAATTGTTTCTTAAATATGATTGTAATGGAAATTATATAGCGCGTAAATACTGGAATGAGAAAACTCGATCGTGGATCAATCAGTATTTTTTTGAAGAAAGAAGAATAAAGAAGATGATGATGGCAGATGATGACAATAATCTGATCTTGTTGTTGCTGTCTAAATATTTTGATGGGAACGAGACTGAAAGATTTATTTTCGATGCAGGACTTCAATTTGTCCTGAAAACAGTACAAGAGTTTGATGAAGATAACAACCGCCTTTCTTCGGTTCATTATTTACCCGATGGCAGCATGGCCTGGCGTACTTCACAGTGTCGAACATTCGTGCGAGAAAAAGTGTTTGAAACAAATTTTATTTTCGATAAGAATGATAAGCTTGTTCACAAAGATTTGGAAATTATTGATGACAAACTTGGATCCATTACCCTCTTTTTATTGCATTCCAGCTATCTGGACCGGTGGAATGAGGGTTTGGATAACGATGAACCATTGTTACTTGGAGACATGGTGAATCTTGCCTGTTTTGGTGAAGAAAAAAGTAGGTGGATTGATCCTTACCCGGAGTATGGATGATAATCTGCATCGACACACATATTCCATTAATTAGCAGATGGTAAATTAATTTGAATAACTTTTGATGTATTTGTAGAAAATTGGGACTCACAATTGTAAGCTTTCCCTTTTTGTAAGCTACCCCTTTTTAGGACAGTCTTTGATTAGACTGCTAAATTAGTTTATGTATAAAATGTTATGATGTCGGACAGATTCTTGATAAGCCACTCCCAATACGAGGCGAAATAATGTTCAAACGAATAATACTGAAAAAAAGGTAATCTACATATCTCCATCTTATAAAGCATATTTGATTACAAATATTTTCTAACTCGATCAATGAACCCCCGCAAAGATACGGTGGCTTCCGCTGTAATCTTACAAGGTCAAGCCCTCCGGGTTTCCGATGAAATCTCCAATTCCGCCTCCGCTCCGCTCCTTCGGAAATCGTATTTCACCGGAAAACCTTGCCGATTACAAAGCCACCCTTTGCTGATCGCTATGGTTTCATTTATTCCTTCGATCTATTTCTGTTCGCGCTAATTCTAATTATCGACGATTAATTAGAATTAAAAGATTCTTATCCTATATTTTTCACTTTCATTGAAGTTCAATTTTTTTCGCTCCAAATTATTAGAGTATCGTTAGAGTATTGTTAGATTTTACCCTTTGTTTCCCCTGCAATCCAATGCTTTTACAAGCATAAAAGCGTAATCCTCACCGGTTTAATTGTGCCTTGATTTGCCGTTGTAATTTTATTTCCGGAGATGGCCCGATAGGTATCTGCCCTGGAGCCTGGTTGATTCCGGCCGGCATCAGTTTACGATTCCGTAAACCCTAAATTTCTGAATCACCCTACTACCAGGTCCGTACCAACTCCGTACCATCTCTTAGTAAACCATATGTTTAACATTTTAATTTTTATCTATCATGGGTACAATTAAGCAAGGTATTTTAGGCGGGTTCTCCGGCAAGGTGGGGAACATAGTCGGAGCCTCCTGGAGAGGCATCGATTACATCAGAAGCATGCCTGCCAGCGTGCACAACCCGCGCACCGAGGCGCAGATGACGCAGCGGAACAGGTTCTCTCTCGTGGCCAAGATGTTGAAGACTATAATTCCCCCCAAATCTTAGACAACAAGTATCATTAAAAAAAGTATTAAATTTGTTGTTGAGATGAAGAAAAGAAAAAGTTACAGTGCCGGCTTTAAAACGAAGATCGTTTTAGAAGTCTTACAGGAAAGGGAGACT
>JAAYFR010000069.1 GCA_012728155.1 Bacteroidales bacterium
AGGGGCATTCCGGACTTACTAATAATTGGTGGTTTGGCAACGATGAGATGGTGAATTACAGCAAGACCATATTGGCTTGGGATCCTTATTCGACAATATATCACGTCCCGGTTTATTTAGGGGAGGACCGTTATGGATTCATCAGTCCAAAGGAAGACGAGACATTGCTTTTCAAATTCAAGAGAGGAGATGGGATAATTCCCAATGCGAAGAATATTGTCTGTCTCGTCGGCATATATCATAGAAAGTAAGTTCCAAAATAAGTTGATAACCGGGGATTCATCCGGCATACAGGCTAACGGCTTTTTCATGTGAATGAACCCTGGAATAACCGGGTCTCGTATGAAGGGGGCTGCCCAAACGCTCACCTAATATTGCAAGCAGCCGGGTGCAACGCCCGGCTATTTTTTCCATCTTCTGGTCCTTATTCGATTTTCTGGGTATAGGGAAAGAAAAAGAGCGATGTAGAAATAGTATCGATATAGATTTCGCAAAAGCGCATCAATAAACATAACATCTTTACAAATGCATTACAAACACATCTTTGTCGCCATAACAGCGATATCTTTATTACTCTCCTGTTCCTCCGGAGCATCGGATGAAAAGGGAAACTCGCTCCTTTGGAAAATTACAGGAAACGGATTGGAAAAGCCATCTTACCTCTTCGGTACACACCATCTCGTGCCAGCCTCTTTTCTGGACACTATTCCTGGAATTAAAGCCGCTTTTGAAGAGAGTGAGCAGACTGTAGGAGAGCTCGACATGAGCGATATGGCGGAAATGCAGATGCAAATTATGGGAGAAGGAATGATCGCTCCAGGGATTACTTATGCCACACTCCTTTCACCCGAAGAGGTAGCCCTATTAGACAGCATGCTGCACAGCGTAGTAGGTGTGGGTCTCGACCAGTTGGGACAACTAAAGCCGGCCATGCTCTCCAATCTTATCTCCGTCTCGCTTTACCAACGCTATTACCCCTCCGTGGCATCGACACAAAATATCGATTATTACTTTCAAGAAGAGGCGTTAAAGCATTCACGTCCCGTCGTGGGATTGGAAACAGCTGAAGATCAGATTTATGTATTGCTCAACTCTCAATCCATAGAGCGGCAAGCAGAGCTATTGATATGTATGATAAGACATCCCGAATTGCTGAAAGAGCAGATGGATAAGATGCAGGTAGCTTACCATGCGCAGGATCTACAAGCTTTGCGTGAATTGTATGAAGAGGAAACGCCAAACGATCCCTGTCCCTCTACGGAAGAGGAGAAGAATCTGCTGAATGGCGACCGCAACCGGAAATGGTTGGAGAAACTACCGTCAATTATGAAGGAAAAATCTTCATTTATCGCTGTCGGTTGTCTACATCTCCCGGGGAAAGAGGGGTTGATAGAGGGATTAAGAGAACTGGGATATACCGTGGAAGCAATAAGATAGAACTCATATTACCTATCTTTTCTCCAGCAGCACCACATTCTCCACGTGGTGCGTATGAGGGAACATATCTACCGGTTGCACCCGCGCAACGATATATTTCTCGTCAAGCAGGTTCAGGTCGCGTGCCTGGGTAGCGGGGTTACAACTCACATAAACAATCCGTTCCGGTGCTGCAAGCAGGATCACATCAATCACATCGGTATGCATCCCGGCACGAGGCGGGTCGGTGATAATCACGTTGGGATGACCCTGTCCGGTGATAAAACCGGAGGTAAGCAGATCTTTCATATCGCCGGAAAAGAAAAGGGTATTGCCGATACCATTCAAACGGGAGTTCTCTTTTGCATCCTCAATCGCTTCCGGCACATATTCTATCCCTACCACTTTTTTGGTATTCTTCGCTATAAAATTGGCAATACTGCCAGTGCCGGTATACAAGTCATAAACAATCTCCTCGCCAGATAATTGCGCAAAATCACGCACCACCTTATAGAGGTTACATGCCTGCTCACTATTGGTCTGAAAAAATGATTTGGGCCCAATCTTAAACTTCAGCCCCTCCATCTCCTCATAGATATGATCCCGACCATGCCAGGTGATCACCTCCTGATCGATGATTGTATCATTCGCCTTTTGGTTGACGATATAGAGTAATGAAGTGATTGCCGGGAATTTTTCGACGATAAAGTCCAACAGTTTTTCTCTTTTCTCCCGGTCATCCTCATAAAAGACCACGATCACCATCCATTCGCCTATGGAGCTGTTACGGATAATAAGGGTACGCATCAATCCTTCCTGATTGCGAAGGTCGAAAAAAGAGTAATCATTTTCCAGACAGAATTCTCGTATGGCGTTTCTGATCTGGTTGGAATGATCATCCTGCAGCCAACATTTATCAATATTCAACACCTTGTCGAACATCCCGGGGATATGGAAACCCAGCGCATCCATATTGTCGAACGCCTCACCACTGGCAATCTCAACCTCGGTCAGCCATTTTTTATTGGAAAAGGTGAATTCCAGCTTATTGCGATAAAAGGAGGTTTGTGGAGCTCCCATGATAGGAGAAACCTCCGGCAGATCGATCTTCCCTATCCG
>JAAYFR010000070.1 GCA_012728155.1 Bacteroidales bacterium
AGAAAATCGAAATCCACCCTTCTCATGTTAAGCAAGGAGGGGGGGATGGACATCGAAGAGGTGGCGCACACTTCACCGGAGAAGATCCACAAATTTGTGATTGACCCTTCGATAGGTATCCCCGATTACTTGGCGCGTGAAGCAGCATTTAAACTGTTCGACGAGATCCAACAGGTACGGCAGGCAGCTCCAATCTTCCAGAAACTCTATAAACTGTTTGTGGCTACCGATGCCTCTCTGGCAGAAATCAACCCGTTGGTCCTTACCAAAGAGGGGGATATCATGGCCATCGACGCAAAAATGACATTCGACGACAATGCACTTTTCCGTCATCCCAAAATAGCAGCACTCAATGAGCCGACCGAAGAGGAGAGAAAAGAACAGAATGCCAAAAGCAAAGGGTTCAGTTATGTAAACCTCGGTGGAGAGATCGGTTGTATGGTGAATGGCGCAGGACTGGCAATGGCCACGATGGACATGATAAAACTCTACGGCGGGAATCCTGCCAATTTCCTTGATATAGGTGGCAGCTCCAATCCCACAAAGGTGGTTGAGGCAATGAAGCTACTATTGAGCGATCGGAATGTGAAAGTGGTGCTGATCAATATTTTTGGTGGGATTACCCGGTGCGATGATGTGGCAAGGGGGTTATTGGAAGCTTTCAAGCAGTTAAAAAGTGATATCCCCGTCGTCATCCGGCTCACCGGAACCAATGAGAAGGAGGGGCGCGCATTACTTCAGGGATCCGGTCTGCACGTTGCCGACTCCATGGGAGAAGCTACCCAAAAAGCGGTATCCATGTGCTGATGGCACCAATGTGACAATAAGGCTAATGTGGCAATAAAAATAATATGGATAATGAATTTTCAATTTTAGTTTTTCATTTTCCACTTTTAATGAAAAAAAGATGAGTATTCTGATAGACAACAATACCCGGGTGATTGTACAGGGGATAACCGGTCGCGATGGCGGTTTCCATGCATCCAAAATGAAAGCTTACGGCACCCATGTAGTGGGTGGAACCTCCCCCGGCAAGGCGGGTGAACTGGTGGACGGCATTCCTGTGTTTAATACGGTAAGAAATGCGGTAGAGGAGACGGGTGCCAACACGTCAGTCATCTTTGTACCGGCTGCTTTCGCAAAAGATGCCATGATGGAGGCTGCAGATGCTGGCATAAAACTCATTGTCGCCATCACAGAGGGAATAGCAACACTCGACGTAATAGAAGCATATCACTATATCCAACGGAAGGGGGCCCATCTTATCGGTCCCAATTGTCCCGGTCTGATCTCTCCGGGAAAAAGCTTGGTAGGGATTATGCCTTCCATGGTCTTCAAAGAGGGGGGTACCGGTGTAATCAGCCGTAGCGGTACCCTTACCTATGAAGTGGTTTACAATCTCACCGAGAAAGGGATGGGACAATCTACCGCGGTGGGTGTAGGAGGTGATCCGGTGGTAGGGCTCTATTTCATCGAGTTGTTGGAGATGTTCGAGCATGATCCTGCAACCGATTCCATCGCATTGATCGGCGAAATCGGGGGCGATGCCGAAGAGCGGGCCGCCGCCTATATCAAGGAGCATGTCACCAAGCCTGTAGCAGTATTTATTGCCGGCCAGCAGGCACCCCCCGGAAAGCAGATGGGGCATGCCGGTGCCATCATCTCCAGTGGAGGTGGTACTGCTGCCGAAAAGATAGCCGCTTTCGAGGCTGTAGGAGTGCCTGTAGCCAAAGAGCCCAGCCAGATACCGGATTTATTGAAAAGAAAGATTTAGAGGAGTGAAATAGAGAAGATCCTTCAAATCAATCCACAAACGCATGCCTGAATCCCTGAATTTTATTCCAGTTGCCACGGGTAAAGTCGGGCACTTCCACCGACATATTGTTGTTCTCAATTGAGATACGGCTCAACTCGGCAAGGCTGCACCATTCCGCCAGGTCGTACACATCCATGTCCAACGGCAATCCGTTTCTTAGGCAATAGATCAGACGGTAATCCATGATAAAGTCCATCCCTCCATGGCCGCCCACCTCTTTGGCTTTCTCTTCCAGTTCGCGGTGGATACGGTGTTTATACTTCCCCATCAACGCATCACACTCCTCTTTCGAAACGAAGTTGTGGGCACTCAGATTCTCGTGGTCGGGCAGATCGCCCTCTGCCAGCACATCCCCTTGAAGGGCATAACCCTGGGTGGGGTACTTGTTGGCAAACCCTTTCGTTCCGCTCACCTGATACATACGGGTGTAGGGACGCGGTGACGCCACATCGTGCTGGATATGGATCGTTTTCCCTTTCTCGGTACGGATCATGGTCATGGTGTGTTGACCGTTGGCGAACATATAGGCACTGTCGCGCTCCACTCCCCGTTTTTCGATCAGGTATTCGGGAATATTCACCGCTTTGGTATCCATTGCCACCAACGTGTTCAGCTTGTCACCACGATGGATATCCAATGCCTGTGAGGCGGGTCCCATACCATGCGTGGCATAGACATCACCCCGGAACTCCTTGTTGTACTTCATCCGCCAATCACTTTCATAGGTGTTCCAGAAATCTTCCAGTTGATGGATATAGGCTCCTTCGGTATGGAGCACCTCGCCAAAAAGACCCTGTTGGGCCATGTTCAACGTGGTCAATTCAAAGAAATCATACACACAGTTCTCCAGCTGCATGCAATGTTTCTGCGTCCGTTCGGCGGTATTCACCACCGCCCATATCTCTTCCAAAGTCATTGCGGCAGGCACTTCACACGCCACATGTTTGCCCTGTTCCATGGCATAAAGCATCATCATCGTATGATGTTTCCAGTCGGTAGCAATATAAACCAGATCGATATCCTCGCGCTCGCACAGTCCCTTCCACGCATCCTTACTTCCGCTATAGGAAGCAGCACGCGGTAAGCCGGCCCTCTCCAGAATTGCTTGTGCCTTCTCTACCCTATCTTCGTGTTGGTCACACAAAGCCACGATCCGGGTTCCGGGGATATGGGTGAAACGTTGTACGGCACCCGGACCACGCATACCCAATCCGATAAATCCGACGCGCACCGTGTCGATCTTCTCGGCCACTAAGCCCAATACATCTTTCTGTCCTGCCGGTCGTTCGGGTACTTCCGTCCGGATGGCTTGGTATTTTCCATCTTCTCCTTTTCTTCCCTGTCCGCCACCGGTGCAGTGCAACAGGAAGAGTGAAGCCATCAATATGGCTAACGTTGTCAATTTTTTTTGCATAAGAATCTCTATTTAGTGTTGTTACTTTACATCGATCCCCTTTTAATCCCCTATCTTTAGAATCATTAGAACTCCTTCAGCACCTCATCACCAAGGGATTTTGCCTTGGCAACCGAATATGGGTCTGCTGCATTAATTGAGTAGGCAGACTTATCGGGCAGAACCAACTCGATACCCGATGGCACTCTATTGGGATTGGAAATCCTATCTCTATTTTCAAGGTAGATATAGACCCAAAACTCACGATCTCCAAAGATATCCTCCGCCAGCAACCGCAAGGTTTTACCTTCCGGAAGGGGGGCCTTTTTCAATTCCCGAGGGATAGCAATCTCCAATTCGGTTTGTGAAGGAGTATCCGGTTGTATTACGAAGGGCGTTACCGGTGATGTTGCCAAATATTCCACCTCCGGAGGTGCTTCTAACTCCACTTGCGGGGCTACGAACTCCTTATCGGTTTTCCTCCCCCTTGAAAAAAAAAAGTACTGCCACAACTATGGCTACCCCTCCCACAATTGGAATCCAAACTGACGCCACTTTTTTATTGTTCTTCTTTCCTCGGCGAGAACGGAACCGGGGGGGAGAGTGTTCAGGTTTCTCCGAGACAACCGGTTCCTCTGCTTCCTGTAAAAGGATAGGCTCATCCTCAATTGGTTCAACCTCTATAGATAGTGGCTCGGGGGAACGATCCTCCAGCTCTTCTTCAATTATAACTTCTTGGATATCGGGAAACTGCACACCCTCATTCAAGAGTGTCGGTTCGAAATGCGAGAATGAGCTATTGACCTCGTGATACAATGTATCATCGGGAATAAAACCGACAGGCACTACCGAGTCCTCTCCCTTATCCGCAGAATGGTCTTCAAACACAATCTCTACCGAAGGCGGCATCAGGTATCTCTCTTTGACTTCCAGATCCACTAAGATATATTCCGGTTGGATATCGGTTTTCAGCGTACCGAAATGATCGATGGTCACCGGATTACTCATTTTTAATTCACCGCTCACGATCTCCCATATCGTTCCGATAACAGCAGATATTTTTTCTTCCGGCCACTCAAGCCGTTTGGTCACTTCAACAATTAAATCTTGGTAAGTCATAGTTGTACAATTTCAGATTCAAGATTCAAGATCATTTTTTCCACGCAAAATTCAGAACTTACCCACCGTTCCCATCAGATCGAAAGGCATCGCACCATTGATTTTCACGTTATAAAACCGGCCGGTTTCCAACTTGCGGGTCTTATCAACCAATACCTCCCCGTCCACCTCGGGCGAGTCGAATTCAGTACGGCCGACATAAAAATCGGGATCTTCCCGGTCGATTATCACCTTCATGGTTTTACCCACCTTCATCTCATTCACCGACAGGGCAATTCCCTCCTGCAGTTCCATCAGCCTGTGCATCCTTTCCTGCTTCACCTCCGCCGGCACATCATCAGCATAATGTTTGTCGTTATAGGTACCCTCTTCGTGTGAATAGGGAAACGCCCCCAGTCGCTCAAAGCGGGTCTGTTCCACGAAATCAAGCAGTTCGAGCCAATCTTCTTCCCTCTCACCGGGATGTCCCACCATCATGGTAGTACGCAGATGAATACCCGGCACCTCATCCCGAAAACGCTGGATCAGATCGATGGTCTGCTGTTTGGTAATGTTGCGCCGCATTATCTTGAGCATAGGGTCGCTGATATGCTGCAACGCGATATCAAGGTAGTTGCAGACATTCTCCCGTTGCCGTATCACCCGCAACAGATCGGTCGGAAAATGAGCGGGATAAGCATAATGAAGTCGAATCCACTCCACCCCTTCTATATCTGAAACCCGCTCTACCAATTCCGGCAACCTCATCTGCCGATAGAGGTCCACTCCGTAATAGGTCAGGTCCTGGGCAATAAACTGGAACTCCTTCACCCCTTTACCCACCAACTGCCGCACCTCTTCTACGATCTCCTCGATGGGGCGCGATTTATATTTTCCGGTGATCAATGGGATGGAGCAGTATGCACAGGTTCTGTCGCACCCTTCCGATATTTTCAGATAGGCGTAATGGGGAGGGGTGGATAACAACCGGTCGAATTCCCACTCTTTATAATATGATTTACCGAGATCTTTGATCAGCCCTCTCCAGTCGAATTTACCATAGAACCCGTCCACCTCCGGAATTTCCGCCAACAACTCTTCCCTATAACGTTCGGAAAGGCACCCCATCACGAACAATTTCTTGAGTTTATTCCGTTTTTTTGCTTCCGCAAAAGCGAGGATCATATTGATCGACTCCTCTTTTGCATCGCCGATAAATCCGCAGGTATTGATCACTGCAATATCGCCACGTGGTGTTTCGGGATCATGTTCCACGGTATATCCGTTGGCAACCAGCTGTCTCATCAACAGTTCCGAATCGACAAGATTCTTCGAGCAACCCAGCGTAACGACATCTATCCTATTATTGACCATCTATTCTATTTTGCCACAGCTACACATATCATTCTCCAATTTCCGAAGGGGTTACTCTCCAAATAGGGAATCGACAAACTCTCGCCTACGAAATACCTGCAGGTCTTCCATCCCTTCACCCAGACCGATATATTTCACCGGAATTTTGAACTGGTCAGAGATGCCGATCACTA
>JAAYFR010000071.1 GCA_012728155.1 Bacteroidales bacterium
GGACGAACAAAGATATCAAAAAGAGTCAAAAAGTTCAAATATTTCACCTGCCAACAGATAACGATGGTTGTTTTTAAAATTAAAAAAACTTAAACGACTCACTTCTCTATCTCAAAATAAAATAGTAACTTTGTGTCGCTTTCGGGCACAATGGAATTCGGTAATTTGCCCTAAACAAAAAAGCCGAAGCTGTACCCGCAGCCGTATGTTCCCTATGGTTAGACTATTCCGAATAGGTAGGATATAGTTTCACCGACAAGGTTCTCCAATGCAGAAAAGCAAAAGTCACTGTCCCTTCAGATCGGGATGGGAAGGCTACGGATGACCGGGAACGAGCCGGAAGACCTGACCGAAAGCATCAGCCTAGCAAGCTTTCGGGATAAAAGCAGCGTTGAGATCATTTCCGGATTCATACGATCTCCAACAACCGGAATTTCAAAACACTCCCACCCTCGAAAGTTTATGGTTCAAACAAATGTTTAACTATAAATTTTTTTAACAATGAGTAAGAAATTTGTATCGGGTATCATTGCCCTCTTTTTCGCCGGCATGTGCCTCCATGCGCAAGATTCTGCTGAACAATCTTATGACCTCGATGAAGTGGTGGTTACCGCTACCCGTATGGGACTTCCTTTAAAGAGCATACCTCAGAAAGTAGAGATTATTGATAGTAAAAAGATAGCAACCATACAGGCCGACAATGCTGCTGACCTGCTGAAACGGACAGTCAATCTTGATATCATACAATATCCGGGAGCTTCCGCAGCCGTTGGGATGCGTGGTTTCGCTCCTTCCTCATATAATCGCAACTATACATTGGTACTGATCGACGGAAAACCGGCAGGAACCACCAACCTCACCTCCATCCCAACCGATTTTATCGATAGGATAGAGGTGGTAAAAGGGCCTTACTCGGTACTGTATGGCTCGGATGCAATGGGTGGCGTAATCAATATTATCACACGCAATCCAAGTAACACCCGGACAGGAAGCCTCAGCCTCAGTGCCGGAAACTTCGGACAAACCAACTTTAACGGATATGCTTCGGGAGGCGTCTCTGATCATATTTCCTTATCCCTCGGGTTTTCACGGAAAGCGCAGGAGAAGGATTACCGTATCGGGAAAAAGAACCTGCTCTCCCTATCTGAAACGGAGGAGTTGATCCTTGACAAAAAATCGTATGGTGACATCATGACCAACACCCAATTCCAGATCAACCAGTTCATGGGAAAATTGAATGCAGCATTCAATGATCTATGGAGTGCCGACCTGTCAGGGATATTTGTCACATCAAACGATATTGAAATGCCCGGCAACTACTGGCATTCGGAAGGATTGACTAAAAAAGATTTCGATAGAATCAACACCTCTGTCGATCTACACCGCAACACATCCGATAACAGATTGCTTATCTCTCCATATTACTCTCTCTATAATGAGAGCAATTACGATAACAATACGGATAATGCATTTATCAACTACAAAGAGTCGGTCAAACAATACGGCTTAAAACTGAGTGATACACATACCTGGGGCGACTTCCAACTGGTTGGGGGAATCGATCTGGACGGACTGACCGTCTTATCCGAGCGGTTTACAGATAAATCAACACAGGTAAGCCCTTATCGCCCCAATCACAATAGCTTTGCCTCTTCGGCATTTGTACAAGGAGCCTACACGAAAGGGGAGTTGTTTGTCAATGCCGGTCTGCGCTATAACTACACCAAATTCAC
>JAAYFR010000006.1 GCA_012728155.1 Bacteroidales bacterium
GAATATACCTATTCACCCTACTCCACCATGATATTCGGCACCGCTCCCAAGGGGGAGAGTGGAAGTATCGGCTTCAATTTTAAAAATAATGTCGAAATGAAAGTCCGAAGTGACAAAGATACTACGGGATTCCGGAAGATAAGCTTGATTGATGACCTTGGATTCAGTTTCGATTATAATATGATGGCCGATTCCATGAAATGGAGCATGATCAATTCCAATATCCGACTAAAACTGACAAAATCATATACCCTCAGTCTCAACGCCACTTGGGATCCCTATATCTATGAACTCGATCACAACGACGCCCCCCGCCGTGTAGATAAATTAAGGGTGCTCAACGGAAAAGGAATAGGGAAACTGGTGAATACCGGTACCTCTTTCTCCTACTCACTGAACCAGGATACTTTTAAGAAATTGTTCAGCCGTGGCGATGACAAAACAAAGGAGAATGAGAATGAACCGGATCCCGATTTGCCGGACGACGGCACAATGGGAGCAAATCCCTATGAGGAGGTCGGAAGAAGAGCTACGTTAGACCAATCGGATAATTCAACAGGGGAATACGATAGCGATGGTTATCTGAATAACTCAATGAACTGGAACCTCTCATTTAACTATTCAATGCGTTACGGCCTTGGGGAATTCAATTACGATCGAATGGAATACAAAGGAAAACTGACCCACAGCTTTGGGATGAGTGGCTCTATCCAGCCCACCAAGAACTGGAATTTCACATTCAATACCGACTACAACTTCGAATTCAAAAAGTTTACCAGCATCAACTGTACACTCACCCGCAACCTGCATTGCTGGAGCATGTCCGCCAGCTTTATCCCTATCGGCCCCTATAAATCCTATAACTTCACTATCCGTGCCGACTCCTCACTGCTGCAGGACCTGAAATGGGACGAGCGCAGTTCACCGTATGACCAGGGAGTAAACTGGTACTAAAAAAAGATGGGGTAATTGAATGATACGATAATGCGGCGGAGCACTATTTTTTCTCTCCCCAGAGTTTTCGCATCAGGTCGTTCATTTTCGATTCGGAAAGATTGGGTTGCGGCTCCCAAAACCTACTATTTCTCAACTCTTTGGGAAGATATTCCTGCGTCACGAAATTGTTGTCATAATCGTGCGCATACTTATACTCCTTGCCGTAATCGAGCTCCTTCATCAGTGAGGTCGGCGCATTACGCAGATGTAACGGTACCGGCAGGTTACCGGTCTGTTCCACTTTTGCAATGGCACGGTCGATAGCCAGATAAGCCGAATTGCTCTTCGGAGAGGTAGCCAAGTAGAGGGTGGTCTCAGCCAATACAATACGCCCTTCCGGCCAACCGATCTTCTGTAATGTATCGAAGCAGGCATTCGCCAACAACAGCGCATTGGGATTCGCCAGACCGATATCTTCCGCGGCAGAGATAACCAACCGGCGGGCGATAAACTTAGGATCTTCCCCACCCGCCACCATCCGCGCCAGCCAATAGATCGCCGCATCAGGATCACTCCCCCTGATCGATTTGATGAATGCGGAAATAATATCATAATGCATCTCCCCACCCTTGTCATACGCTGCCGGATTCTCCTGTAGCCGCTCGGTCACCATCTTGTCGGTGACAACAACCGCCTCATCACCGTCGGATGCAACCGCCAGCTCCAGGATATTGAGTAATTTCCGGGCATCACCCCCCGAAAAACGGAAGAGCGCATCGCTCTCCCTGATCTCAATTTTTCGCTCTTTCAAGATCTGATCTTCGGTAAGCGCCCGATTCAACAGCTGCTCCAACTCCTTTTTTTCCAATGATTTCAGCACATAGACCTGACAACGGGAAAGCAAAGGGCGAATCACCTCAAATGAAGGGTTTTCAGTGGTAGCACCAATCAGGGTAATGATACCCGTCTCCACCGCATTCAACAGGGAGTCCTGTTGCGATTTACTGAAACGGTGTATTTCGTCGATAAATAAAATGGGAGCTGATGATTCGAAAAAACGGTTGTTTTTGGCCTTTTCAATCACCTCACGCACATCCTTCACACCCGAATTGATGGCACTCAACTTATAAAAAGGAGCATTCAGCGTATTGGCGATGATGTTGGCAAGGGTGGTCTTCCCCACACCGGGTGGCCCCCACAGGATGATGGAAGGGATCCTTCCCGCATCAATCATCCGGCGCAACACAGCCCCCTTACCGATCAAGTGCGCTTGTCCGATCAGTTCATCAAGGTGTTGCGGCCGGAGCCGTTCAGCAAGTGGTGAGCTCATAAAAAATTCTTTAGAAGATCTGTTGCAAAGTTAGTATTTCTTACAGGAAATGCTAACTTTGTAACATAAAATCAATTAGTCACCCTATGCAATCCACTCCATTATTATCCCTTTTTGGGAATCTGGAACAATTGGATACAATCCGGTTGAACTTTAATCAGGAGAGCGTCAACCTGATGAATATCGCCATCGCCTTTATCATGTTCGGCGTGGCATTAAGCATTAAACCACAGCATTTTAAGATATTGGCACTGAATCCAAAACCGGTATTGCTGGGGGTTGTCGCACAATATTTCCTCCTCCCGGCACTCACCTTTCTGTTGGTCATCATCCTCCATCCCAGCACCGCGGTAGCCATGGGAATGATCCTCGTGGCAGCCTGTCCCGGCGGCAACGTATCCAATCTGATCTCTTCCATCTCAAAGTCGAACGTCACCTTGTCGGTTAGCCTAACCGCCATCACCACCGTGATGAGCCTCTTTATGACACCGTTCAATTTTGCTTTCTGGGGTGGGCTGTATGCCAAACATTCTCCGCTTCTGGTCCCCATCACTATTGATCCGGTAGAGATGTTCCGGACAGTATTCCTGATTCTGGGTATTCCGGTAATCGTAGGGATGTTTGTGGGGATGAAGTTTCCGAAATTTACAAAAATGGTGGAAAAACCGGTACAGGCCGCTTCCATTATTTTTTTCATTGGATTTATCGTAGCTGCGCTGGCCGGCAATTTCAACCTGTTTCTCCGGTATATCCACCTGATATTCTTTCTTGTGCTTATACATAACGGGTTAGCTTTCTTAAGTGGATATTTCCTTCCCAAATCATTAAAAGTAGGTGAAATAAATTGTAGGACCATCTCTATTGAGACCGGTATCCAGAACTCAGGACTGGGACTTGCCCTGATCTTCAATCCAAGGATATTCCCTCCCGAATTGCACCTGGGAGGAATGGCATTTGTCGCTGCATGGTGGGGAATATGGCATATCGTTGCAGGCCTCTTGTTGGCTTTCTATTGGAGAAGACGCATCGTTGCTTCCCCAGCTCTACACTAAACCAAGTTTTTTCTGACAATATCGATTAAACTATTCAAGATATGATATACCGTTACGATTTTCGATATACATTGGTCAAGATACCGGTGAATATTACTCTAAGACTGAATTTTAGAAAACTGGTATTTATCGGAAAGAAAGAAAATGTTTCCAAGGAGAGGGCAATCATCTTCGCTCCCAACCACCGCAATGCATTGATAGATGCATTGACGCTGGTCTTCTCCAGCTATCACCTTAAACAGATCGTGTTTCTGGCACGTGCCGATATTTTTAAGAAACGCTTCGTGGCATGGCTGTTGAAAGGGATGCGCATCATGCCGGTCTTCCGCCTCCGTGACGGTAAAGATAATCTCGACAAGAACAATGAGATTTTCGACAATGCCGCACGGATCCTACGCAAGAATAATCCGATCGCGCTCTTCCCCGAAGCAAGACATAATCCCAAGCAATCGCTGCTACCGGTACAAAAAGCTGTCCCCCGCATCGTATTGCCCACCGAAGCATCGGTCGATTTCCAACTGCGCAGCCAGATAGTTCCCGTTTCGATCTACTACAGGGATATCTTCGGCTTCTTATCGGATGCATACATCACTTTCGGCACACCTATCGAAGTTTCTGGTTACAAAGAGATTTATAATGAGAACCCTGGAATGGCGATCAACCAGCTGAGACAAGAGCTGGAGAAACGCCTCAAGTCGATGGTGGTAAATATATGGAATGATGAGTTTTATGACCAATATAGTCACGCCATTGAGTGGAATGGCGACCGGATTGCTCGGGAAAAATTCTCCGGAAGGAAGGATGATTTTCTCCAGGCAGCACTCTATATCGTAAGAAAACTGGATGAGATATATGAAAATAACCGTGTGGAATTCGACCGGAAAATGGCTGGATTCCGCAAAGCCCATACACTATTGAAAGAAGAGGGACTCACACCGAAAGACCGGATAGAGGAACCATCATCCCGATCGAACCTTCTCTTCCGTTTCATGGCCCTTATCCTCTCTGCCCCTGTGGCACTCCTCGGTTTGCTGAACGGTATCTTCCCCATCCTGATCAACAAAAAGTTATCCGGCCTATTTAAGGAGAAGCAGTTTATTCCTTCCGTAAGATATGCGTCGGGCCTCCTTTTTGTCCCTCTATTCGATCTGATCCAGTCGCTGATTGTCGGAGCTGTCACAAAAAACTGGCTCCTGGCACTCGGCTATTTTATGCTGATGCCGGTCACCTTTTATTTTGGCCTCTACTGGCGTAAATGGTTCAAAACGGCACAACGCGACAATAAGGTACGTCGGTTTAAAAAACAACACCCGACTATCTGGAGCCGGGTGTTGGAATTGATTCGACTATAATTTAATTGCCAAATCGGTAAACCATCATCTCTCCCGGCTAGCCGGGAGCATCAAATCAACAGTCATTCAACTTCTGCACAATCAGTTCTACGGCAGCAATCAACCCATCGGGGTTCTTACCGCCCGCCGTAGCGAAGTAAGGCTGTCCGCCGCCTCCCCCCCCTATCAGTTTGGCTGCTTCGCGCACCATATTACCTGCATGTAATCCACCGGCAACCAGGTCATCCGTCAGCATCACCGTCAGATTGGGTTTCCCATTTATAATGGTTCCGGCTACAAACATCATCTTCTCAGGAAACTCCCCTTTCAGCTGATAGGCAACATCTTTCACCACATCCATCGCTCCCATCGGCATCATCACCTTAAAGAGGGTGATACCATGAATATTCTGTTTCTTTTCAATGATCCGCTGTTTCAACTGTACGATCTTCTCTTTCACATACTCCCTCAACTCTCTCTCCTTTTCTTCATTCTCAGCAAGCAACCGGCGAGCCCCCTGAATCACATCGGGCACATTATTGAACACACTCCTTATTTCAACCAAGAGATCCTCTTTGCCATAGAGATACTCTTCACACACCTTGGCCGTCACCGCCTCAATACGACGGATACCGGCAGAAATGGCACTCTCGCTGACAATACGGAATGTGCCGATACGCCCGGTAGAGGAGATATGGGTACCCCCGCATAATTCAATGGAGGAGCCAAAGCGCACAGTACGTACATCATCACCATACTTCTCGCCAAACAGGGCCATTGCCCCCTGGGATTTCGCCTCTTCAATGGCTACATGGCGGTGCTCCTCAATAGGATAATTGCTCCGTATCTTTGCCGTCACCCCTCTTTCCACTTCCCGTATCTCCTCGGGGGTCATCTTGCCAAAGTGGGAAAAGTCGAATCGCAACAGGTCGGGCGACACATAGGATCCTTTTTGCTCTACATGCGTTCCCAACACCTCACGAAGTGCCTCATGCATCAGATGGGTAGCCGTATGATTACATTCGGTGGCACTCCTCTTTTCCCTATCAATCCGGGCAGTAAAAACTCCCCCTATATCTGCCGGCAACTTCTGCGTAAAATGCACGGCAAGATTATTTTCCCTTTTGGTATCAAAAACAGCGATCTTCTCCCCCTCTTCGGAAATCAGCCAACCGGTATCACCTACCTGTCCTCCCATTTCAGCATAAAAGGGTGAGCGGGAAAGTACAATCTGGAAAAATTCCCTGTTCTTTTGTTTCACGAAGCGATAACGGAGGATACGGGTCTCACTTTCGGTCTCGTCATACCCTGTGAACTCCGGTTCACCATCACCCACTTTAATCCAATCGCCGGTCTCTACCGCCGCGGCATTACGGGCGCGCTGCTTCTGCTTTCCCATTTCGCAATTGAAGCCGGCCACATCCACCGTCATGCCATGCTCACGCAGGATCAATTCCGTCAAATCCAACGGAAAACCGAAAGTGTCGTAAAGTTGGAAAGCCACCTCACCACTCAATACCCCTCCCTCCTGTTCGGGCAAATTTTTCTCAAGGAGACCTATGCCGGTCTCCAACGTGCGCAGGAATGACTCTTCTTCCTCTTTCAGCACTTTCTCAATCAGCTGCTGCTGGGAGATCAGTTCGGGATAGGCATCACCCATCACTTCAATCAGTGTGGGAACAAGTTTGTAGATAAATGAGTCATGCATTCCCAGAAATGTATAGCCATAACGTACCGCCCGTCGAAGGATACGGCGGATCACATAACCGGCTTTGGCATTCGAAGGGAGCTGACCGTCGGTAATGGAGAAAGCAATGGTGCGCAGATGGTCGCCCACTACGCGCATCGCTATATCTTTCGCAGCATCTTCACCATACTGCGCATTACAGATCTCTCCAATTTTTTGGATTATCGGTTGAAAAAGGTCGGTATCGTAGTTCGACAGCTTGCCCTGAACAGCCATACAGAGCCGTTCAAAACCCATCCCGGTATCGATCACCTTTGCCGGAAGCGGTTCCAATGAACTGTCTGCCTTCCGGTTATACTGCATGAATACCAAGTTCCATATCTCTATCACTTGAGGGTGATTCTGATTCACCAGCAACAACCCCTCTATTTTGTTCCGTTCCTCTTCAGGACGGATATCGATATGAATTTCGGAACAGGGGCCACACGGACCGGTATCACCCATCTCCCAGAAATTATCCTGTTTGTTTCCGTTGATGATCCGCTCCTTGGGTAGATAGGCCTCCCAATAGGCGGCTGCCTCGTCGTCGCGTTCGAGATGCTCTTCTGCAGCCCCTTCGAATACGGTGACATACAACCGATCTTTGGGCAATTCGAGCACTTCAGTCAGATATTCCCACGCCCATGCAATCGCCTCCTTCTTAAAGTAATCGCCAAACGACCAGTTACCCAGCATCTCAAACATGGTGTGATGGTAGGTATCGTGTCCCACCTCCTCCAGATCATTGTGTTTGCCACTTACTCGCAGGCATTTCTGTGAATCGGCTACCCGCGGATATTTCACCGGCGCATTGCCCAGGATGAGGTCCTTAAACTGGTTCATACCGGCGTTGGTGAACATCAACGTAGGGTCATCTTTTATCACCATGGGAGCCGAAGACACAATCCGGTGTCCTTTCGACTGGAAAAAATCTTTAAACGATTGTCTAATCTCTTTGGAAGTGAGCATATAAATTTTCTGTTTTGCATTAATTGTCGGAACAAAAGAGGCCGCCACTTTAAAATTTTTAGCCTGTCAACCCCTCTATCCAGAACAAGATGCAAAATTACATGAAAAACTTCGTTTCCCCAAGTGAGTGAATAAAAACCCGATAAAACTATAGATAACCAATAATTTCATCCATCTGCAGGGAGATCTTTTTTAAATGATCCCTATCCCCACCCGGCACTTCCGCCGTAAGCCATCCGCCTGTATGTCCAATTTCACTTACCGCTTGCATTACCACCGGCCAGTTATTGTCTCCTTTCAGCAGATCCACCTTGAACCCTTCCCACAATCCTTTCGAGTTCATCAACTCACGGCTGAATTCCTTGATATGGAGCTTCATAATACGCCGGTTCAAAGTCCGTATCCAGTGCTCAGGCCATCCATAACGCAACACATTGCCGATATCGAAATACCAACCAACCAACGGATGATTGATCTCATCGACAAACCTTTTGGCTTCTACGGGACTGATGAGGAAGTTGTTCCACACATTCTCCAAAGCAATCTGCATGCCGGTCTCCTCTGCATAAGGGATCAGTTCGCGGATAGAGTTTTGGGAATTAATATAGGCCTCTTCATACGAAACCTTTTCGTTGACAACCCCGGGGACAAGCAAAACGGTGTCACCACCCAGCTCCTTAACCTCGCGCAACGAAGTGGCCATCGATTGGATACATTTTTTCCTCACTTCCGGATCGGGATCGGAAAGCGGTGAACCCCAATGGTCCTTGTTGACAACCGACGGAAGCTCTATCCCCGATTTCTCCTTTGCGTTGAGGATTTCCGCCATTGGAAAATCTACCGGACTGTTGAGTTCCACCC
>JAAYFR010000007.1 GCA_012728155.1 Bacteroidales bacterium
AGTAAATACATTGGCCAATCCAATCTCGTTTGACAAACGCTCATTTCTTCCGGTCAATTCCGCAGCTATTTCTCCGAACGTGGAGGAATCATTTCCCCTTGCCGGCGTACGTCCCAGCAACCAGTAATTATTGTGGAATGCCGACTCCAGTACCTCCTCATATAAAAAAGTCCTGCTATCTGCAATGATGTTCTGTTCCACATGATCACCCAAATGGTCGCTCCCCACAGCAGTATAATCACCTTTGATATATTCATCCATTTTAAAAACATTGAAAATCCCGGTAACACCCAATGTAAAAAGCAATAAGGGAATTACGAATAGCGACAGACGCAGTACCTCCATCATCTTAAGGGAAATTTTCTTTCTAAAATAATAAAGAAGGAGGAGAAGGAAGGGCACAGAAAATTTTATTACATTGCTTCGTGCACTTAAATCCGCCAAAACTACGATCACCGTGAAGAACAACAGTATGATCCTCTGCTGTTTGGTTAATGCCGGAAAAAACAGTATTAAAAAGCTCACCGGGATGAGATAGAAGCCGAAAGCATCTGTTCTGATAACTAATGCAAACACAAGAAACAATGGTATCCCATATTTTACGAAAAACGAGAGTAACGACTGCACAATCATCTTATTGGTTGAAGAAAAAATCACAATGGGCAGCATCAATGCCATGGCATTACCCGTAAGTGCTTTCCAATCCCAATATATTTCAGCCGCAAAGCCACCCCTTATAATGCAGACCAAATTCCACAACAAGTAGATCCAAATAATCAGCATATTATCCTGATTTCTTTTATCGAAGAAATAATATTTTGAAAGAAAAAAGATAACCAGTATTAAAAAGGAAATACCCCACCATACTGTTGTATTATTCAACGAGTCAACCAGAGGCACTCCCGGCTTAAAATAGGGCAAAACCGAATAAACTGCCAATAGAAAAATGATAATCGGGATAATATGGCTGATGATCTGTTTATTTATGCTATTCATTTCATTTCTATTAAAAAAATCAATCTTTATAAACCTCTTAATTTTAAGATAGATTCCTGTTCGATATCCATCATCTTCTTTTTAATCAATATGATTTTACTCCATTAAATTTCATATACCAATAGAAGAGACTCAGTTTTCGCAACAGAAAATCGCCCCTAACTCCATGAATTCCTCTATATTTAAATCTAAGCCATGTTTCGTAATAGACCGATAAGTCGAGCGGATTAGAAATATTCAAATATTTTTTCCGGTATTTTTTAAATATTCCAAAAGCCTCTTTTTCTCTCCGATCGTCTATTTTTACATTTCGAGAAATAGATTCTCGATGTATTCGATACGCCACTGTAGGTTTCTCCATATAGTTAAATTTAACGCCCATTCCCATCGCCCTGATTACCATTGTTGTATCCTCATATATACGAAAATCCTCATCGCAATATCCTATTCTTTCAATCACCTCTTTTTTGCAAAAAAAGGTAGGAACATTCAAGAACGCCGGCCATCTGACATACGCTTTCAACTGTTTTTCTGCTGACGGAAAACCGGTGATGAAGTTTACTCCTTCATTAATTACCTTTTCCCTTATCGAGTACCCGTTTTCATCAATCTCTTGCACATCGGAAACGATAAAGGATGCGTCAGGATAGTTCCGAACATATTCAAGATTGTCGGCGATACAGTTACTTAACAGGATATCATCTCCCGAGATGGTTTTCAACCACTCTCCCTGCATGGCAGATAACCCTCGGTTGCAGTTAGCGGGAATTCCTGTATTTTGCGGTACAGTAATTAATTTTGCCGCCGCAAAGCGATTTTTATTTTCCTTTATCCACTCCGAACATATCTCCACTGTATTATCTATTGAGCAATCATCGCTTATGATCAATTCAATGTTTTGCCACGTCTGCGCTTTTATACTTTCCAGTGTCTCCAACACATATCTGCCACTGTTATAAGTAATCATCACTACCGATACCAAAGGGTTCTCACTTCGTTTCATATTTTTTTCTTCATTTGTTGAATACTATTTTTTATTATTTCTCTCAATCCAATTCTTTTTTCCAGTTCTTTATAGGAATACCATGCCGAGATGCTGATGAGCAATAGGCCGGGCAGATAAATATAGGGTTGACGGATAAGGCTTACGATGATAAAACAGGTGAGTGCAAGCAGAAACTGGACAAAAAAGATGACGATAAGTGAACGGTGAAATGAGAATCGGTACTTTATTTTGGCAATCAGATACACCTGTATGAAATAGAGCAAGTAGCTGGCTAAAAAAGCCATTCCGAGTCCGGTTAGTCCTGCCATATAATATCCCAACATATTCAATCCCAATCCATAGATACTGGTAGCCAGCTCGTTCCAAAAGAACAGCTTGGCAGCTCCTTTTGCCAAGAAAATAAAAGCGATTGCCCAACTTAATGCCTTGAAGAAAATGCCAAGGGTAGCCCAATAGACCATACCGGTGATGGTTAAGAACTGATTGGAATATAAAATGATGATTGCCCAGTTGAGAAAGAGAAGAAAACCGACCAAGATAGGTCCCAAGATAAGCAGGGCGATCTCTGATTGCTGATTAACCTGCTCCTTACATTTCTCATTATCGGTTGCCACAAGCGACAAGCGGGGATAATAATCGGTACCCATAGCGGTAAAAACCATTCCCACGTAGGTATTAATGATGGTGAATCCCGCACTATAGTAACCCACATCCGCCAAGTCACCGATACGGTTGATAAAGATGCGGATGAAGTAAGCAACCAGCAAAGCGACCAAGCTACTCATACTGATCATGATTCCCATCACCATCATGCTTTTACCCTCCGCAATAATGGTGGCACGTGACACCACTTTCTTTTCCACTCCTATATTTCTGGAAAAAAACCAGGTAAAGAAGAGGGTTGAGAAAGCGGTAATGATGATTACCGGCACGATCCCTTTTTCACCAAGCCAGTAATAGAGAGGAACGGTAATGATCAGACCTGCAACACTCCCATACAGATTGGCCTTTGCCAACTGTTGGAGTTTACGAAGCCCCTGCAAGAGCACCATCTCTCCGGTTGTTAACTGATTCAATAAAAGGGTAATGGAAATCCAGACGAATGCCAAGGTAAACTCCTTGTTTCCGAACGTAAACTGACTGAGCCAAGGAGAGAAAAGGAGTGTCACCAATGCTCCCAGGATTCCGGTAATCCATACCAATCGTTTTAACACGGCTATCACTGTGGCCAAGCGATTTCGATCCTCTTCAGCATTGGCTTCTGAAATATTCTTGACCGCACTCGTGCCCAATCCGAAATTGGTCAATCCCATCACCAATCCGGTAGTAGAGGTAAGCAACCCCACCACACCCATACCAGCAGGCCCAAGTAATACCGCCACGAATTTGGAGCGTATCACCGAAATTACGATTTGGAAGATCTGCACCCCTCCAAAAAGGGAGGTCGCCTTCATAATCTGTCGGTATGAATTTTTCTGTTCACTCATTTTTTTCCATTCTCTATTCTCAACAAAAAGCGTTGACTGCATCCACCACACTTTTAATTTCCTTATCGGTGATATAAGGGGCGATTGGCAAACTAAGCACCTCTGCATGTATCTTTTCGGTAATCGGCAGCTCCATATCATTCCACTCCTTATATGCCTTTTGTTTATGAGGAGGTACCGGATAGTGAATCAGGGCCTCTATTCCCTGGTCGTGAAGATGCTCTCGAAGCGAATCACGCCGGTGAGATCGGATCACGAACAGGTGAAAGACATGTGCATCCCGGTCGGGCACCTTCGGCAAGATTATCTCCGGGTGGTTGATATTTTCCAGATAGTATCGTGCCACCTCCTTACGTCGTTGGTTGTCCTTATCCAGGCGGGAGAGTTTTACGCTCAGAATTGCTGCCTGTATCTCATCAAGTCTGCTATTATAGCCTTGGTAATCGAATATATACTTGGCGGTTGAGCCATAATTTGCCAATGATCTCACCGTTTTATCAAGCAACCGATCAGAGGTGGTGACCGCTCCGCCATCTCCCAGCGCGCCGAGATTTTTTCCGGGATAAAAGCTATGACCTGCCACATCTCCCAAGGAACCGGTGGTTTTCCCATTATATTTACACCCGGAAGCCTGCGCATTGTCTTCTATCAGTTTCAAATTGTACTTCTGGCACAACTGCCCTATCTTCTCGCTATATGCGCATTGTCCATACAAATGCACTATCATGATCGCCTTTGTCTTGGGGGTGATTGCCGATTCGATTTTGGCATCGTCTATTTGGTAACTATTGATATTGGGTTCCACCAGTACCGGGACCAACCGATTGTCGGTGATGGCAATGATGGAAGCGATAAAGGTGTTGGCAGGCACAATAATCTCATCTCCTTCGTGCATCACACCCATCTCTTTGTATGCCCGCAGAATAATGCGCAATGCATCTAATCCGTTGGCTACCCCTACGCAATAGTCGGTACCGATGTAGCGGGCATATTCTTTCTCAAATCGGGCAATCTCTTCGCCAAGAAGATACCAGCCTGAGTTGATTACCCGTGATGCAGCCTCATGAATTTCGGGTGAATGAAGTTCGGTTATTCTCTGTATGTCAAGAAATTTTATCATATTCAGTCATTGTTAGTGAGGAGAAATTCTTCCCTATTCTCATCTCCGTTTATACTCTTTAAATTCATTGTAATCTCTTATATAGTCCTCTTCAGAATACTCTGTCGAAGCGAGTACCAGACAGACGGAACCGGAAGAGAAGTTATCGAGTTCTCTCCAGATGCCGGGTACAACCAAAAGTCCTCTGTATGGCCGATTGATGGTGAAAGTTCTTCTCGATTCACCGTCGTCTACCGTAACATCAAAGCTACCACTGGCAGCCACAATAAATTGTTGTAATTCCTTATGGGCATGTCCTCCCCTCGATTCTCCTCCCGGCACATCATAGAGATAATAGACACGATTGACAGCAAAAGGAATCGTCTTGGTATTCTCCACTACACTAATATTCCCCTTTTCGTTGTGATGCTTGTCTATTTCCAGCATCGAGCAATCATAGATATTCGTCTTCTTCATAAATTGCTATTTATATGGTTTTCTCTTTGATTATCTTTGTAAAAATCGCATAATCATAAATATAATCATCGGGATCAAATCTGATTGAGGCCAATATGAGTGCCAAGGAGTTGGTGGAGAAATTCTGCATCTGTCGCCAAGTTCCTTTTGGTACGTATAAGCCATAGTATGAACGGTTCAAAGAATATGTCTTTCGCACCCTTCCATCATCCAATCCAACGTCGAAGCTTCCCGACAGCGCCACAATAAATTCTTGATTCTGCTTGTAGGCATGTCCACCACGTATCTCCCCACCTGGCACATCATAGATCCAGTAGGTACGTTCAATTTTAAACGGTATATGGTTAACTCCCTCAATAATTGAAAGATTTCCTCTTTTGTCGAAAATCTTGGGCAGTTGTATAATTTCCGATTTATCCAATTCCATTTTGCTGTTATTTTTAAATATGTTACACATCAAACTTCCCATCTATAGAGGAGCGAGAGCCGACAATTTTTCTTCACCGAAATTGTCACATGTCATCCTTAGCGACTATCCGTATCCATATCCATATTTTTTATATAGCCCATAACGGTAGTCCACACTATTTAAGTTGACTGAATTGAGTATGAAATAGACTCTCTTGAGTCTGTTTTCTTGGCAATATCTCTCCACATCTTCAATATATTTTTTTGGCGTTACGCCGGCGCGCGTGATATAGAGATTCACATCTGCAATTCGGTTCAATAAAAAACCATCTGAGACCATTCCCACCGGTGGCATATCCACAATGATATAATCATACTCACTTTTCAAATCATTGATAAATTCATCTAAAGCCGTTTTTGCCAATAGTTCATTGGGGTTTGGAGGAATCGATCCGGCTGTGACGACTGAAAGATTGGGATGAATTCCGGATGGTTTTACCAGCTCCGTTTTATCTAAATAACCGGACAGATATAGCGTGATTCCCTCTTTACTTTCTAAGCTTAGCTGTTTGGCTAATTTGGGTTTTCTAATATCAAGCTCTACCAGCACCACTTTTTTATCAAGTAATGCCAAGCTCATCGCCAGATTAAGAGATACAAACGATTTCCCCTCCCCACTGATGCTCGACAGGATATTAATCACCTTTTTATCCTTACTATCAATAACAAACAGGAGGTTGGCACGTATGAGTCTCAGCATCTCATTAAAACTGTCGTTGCTATTCTCCTTCACCAGGAGAATTTCTGCCTGCTCGGCAAGAGGAATCTCTCCCAGTATCGGGATCGATGAGATCTGTTCCAACTCTTCCTTACTATCTAACTGATAACGGAGCGATTCTCTTATCTTTATAGCCACTATGGGGAAGATAGAGCCAAGGAGGAAAAATGCCAATATGAGCGCTATTTTTTTTGGCCATACGATTCCTGTCACACGTATGTTATCAACCAATTTAGAATTAGGCTCTACTGCCGTCATGTTCATATATCTTTCCTCTTTCTTCTGAAGTAGGTAGAGGAACAACTCTTCTTTGATATTCTGTTGCCGTTTAATATCGGAAAAGGCACGCTCCTGTTGTGGAATTGCCCTGATTCGGGCATTATTCCGTGAATATTCGCTATTGATCTCCCTCAATTGGATCTCCAGGTTATTCTTTTCGCTCTGCAAGCTGGAAAGGACTGAACTGAAAGTGGATTCCAACCGGTTGTTGAGATTGATCATCGATTGATTGCTGCCCGAAGCAATGCGTGAGAGCTTATTTCGTTCATGCACCAAATCATTGTAGGCTGTGATTTGCGAATTCAATACCGGGCTATGGATACCTGAATTAGCCGGAACAAGCTGATCGTGTCCACTCTTCTGCTGTACAAAGCTTAATAAACTCGAGACAATACCATATTGTGACTCCACATCCATCCTCCGTTGACTCACATTCGCCAATTGAGCGTTATAAAGATCAGCCTGAGAAGCAATGTCGGTCAGCCCCCTTGATTGTCTGAACTCTTGTGCTTGGTCCTCCACATTACTCAGCTCATTACTGAGATTAGCGAGGTGGGTATCTATGATTTTCGACGTTTTTTCTGCCAGCTCCAGCTGCTCTCTGATTCCACGCTCATTATATGCTTCAATATATTCTTTCAGAAATTCTTTCCCTAACAATTCATTAAAAGATGTTAAGGTGATATTTGCTACCGAAGAATTTTTCGAGGTTAATTCAATATTCAGTGAATGTAAAAAATTATCGGCCAATTTCAATGGATGTTGGATTTGCACCCTAATGTATCTCTCTTTTTCCGGATCGATGTGGCCTCTCATCAATTGGAGTTCGCCAAAGGGTAGTTTCACCATTGTATCGCTCGGAGCAGCCTTCACACTGTAGCCGTCTCTCTTATATTTTCCGACAAAGAGCAGTGTGCCATCGGGGCTGCACAACAGATCGAATTTCAAATCATTGGTCAACGCATTCACTCTATCTTCTTGCATTTTTAACGTGACAGGCAATTCATCACCGTATAAAACGGCCGTTTTTCGTTTGGGCGAGCCAGGCAGGATCTTATCCAATCCAAACAGAGGCTTCATCTCTGTATAAGAGGCATAGAGATTCAATTTTCTGACCACACTTTCCGCCACCAACGACTTTTTCAGGATCTCCACTTCATTATCCACATTATTCCTTCTTGTTATTATCCCCATATCCCGTACCATATTCAACTCTGTAGTCCCCCCTAAATGATCATCTTTGAATAAGATAGAGGTTGTGATTTCATATTTTGGCAAGGTGAAATAGATATAAACTGCAGCAATGACCAGAGAGAGGAAAATGGATATGATGAACCATTTCCAATAGGAAAAATATTTTGTAAGTATCGCCATCACGTCAATTTTTTTTTCTGACAACGTGATAAACTCTTCTTCAACCTCTGAATATTTGTTCATTATATTATTTTTGAAAATTTATTTAGATAATGCTAAAATAGTGACTCCCAATGTAGCCAAAGAGATCAATACCGATAGGGTGGATGTCCGATAGTTATCGGCAGCCCCATACTTTGAGGAATTGGCTTTTGCCCTGTTCGGCTCCACATATACTACATCATTCTGTTCGAGAAAGAAGGCAGGTGAGTCAAACAATCTCTTGTCGTTGAGGTTCAACGAATAAATTGTCTTCTTCCCATCTTCATTTTCCCTCAGTACTTTCACATTATCACGCCTGCCATATATGGTTAGATCTCCCGCCATGGCCAATCCTTCAAAAATGGTCATTCGCCCGTTGGTTGTCTCAAATTTTCCCGGTCTCAACACCTCTCCCAATACATTCACGGAATAATTCATAATTCTTACCGTAATTATCGGCATCTCTTCCGTAAAATAAGGTTTCAACTGTACTTCAATATTTTTCTCCAGCTCTTTCGTGCTCAGTCCTTTCACTTTCATCTTACCTAAGGAGGGTAAATGAATCTCTCCTTCACTATCCACAAGGTAGGTTTGCAAAGTGGGTTGCGATTGCGTATAGCCAAACGAACCATCAAGTTGTGGCGTGATAAGGTTATACCTTCTCGACGCTTCCGGTTCACTGCTAACTATGGCAATAGAAAGGATGTCCTTCGGCTTGATATGGGCATCATAGGTTACATTGCTCAGTACAATCTCTCCTTGGCTGGTTTGCTGGAAATAGGAAATATCTTTCACTTGTGCACACGAAAGGGTAACACAAGAGAAAATCAGCAGATAAAAAATTTTTCTCATTTTCTTTAATTTATTAGGGCAATTACACAATAACGACACGCAATTTCAAAAAAAGAACATATATGGTGCAACTACCAAAAACTGTGATTTTTAACTAATTAACAATGACAAATTTTCATTCTGTTCATTGCTATTGCTCTTAACTAAATTAGTTAAGTCTCACAAATATATATTTGAAATGAATTGATTAGATCAAAAAAAGACTTACATAATATTACAAGAAAATGAAAAAAGGAGGCAGAATCGTTTCTCATATTCATTTTGAGAATATTGTTTTTTTATATTCATTCTAAATAAGGAAATTTTTCAGTTAATGCGTTCTAAATCTTTTTAATTTGCATGAAATAGGCAGCTATCGCTTTGTATTTTAACATGATGGTAAGAAATTAAAGCATATATTTGTAGTGAAATCAAACAACAAGCTACATTGAAAAGGTTACTTCGGCTGGAAGTAACTTTCAGGAAATTCATGCATACTCTCCCGTTCTACAGCTGTCGGGATATCGTTATGGCTACTTTCCATCGAATAGATCTATATCAATTTGGCTTATACTTTTTGAAACACTATTTTTTCAAACACACTATTAATTAAAAGGAGAAATAAAGGATGAAACTACAAAACATCATTTTAGGTACGCTATTATTATGTCTACCTTTCCAGATATCTTATGGCCAGGGGGCCCGATATACGGGATCGTACACTAAGTCTGCTGCGATTCAGCATGTAAAGAAGTCTAATATTATCATTGAGGGGTTGGATTTTTCCAATGTCAAAGGGGATATTATTGCTCTTTATGATTGTGAAAATATAACCATAAGGCACAACAGGTTCAGTTCTTCCAATAAAAGGGGTGTCTATCTCTATAATTGCAAGAATGTAACGATCACCGACAACAAATTTGAAAATGTGCATACAGCCTTAGTCGCATCAACATCGCAAGGGGTAAAATTCGATTACAATGACATATATAATGTAGGTGGTTCGTTGGCATTATCGGACGACACCAACAATGGATTTGTCGCCCAATTTATCATGGTAACCGGTGCCGGCAATAGTATCAGTTACAACGCTGCTGAGAATATCTATGGAGAAAGCTCTCCCGGTGATCTTATCAACGTGAACCAATCACACGGGACAGCAGAAAGCCCCATCATTGTCAAAGGGAATTGGTTTAGAGGAGGGGGTCCATCTCCATCGGGAGGTGGAATCCTTATTGGAGATCTCGGAGGCTCTTACCAGATCGCGGAAGAGAATATCCTTGTAAACCCCGGGCAATACGGTATGGGGATCGGTGGTGGTCATAACATGATATTGAGAAACAATAAAGTATTTGCCAAAATACAAGACTTTAACAATGTAGGCTATAGCATCTGTAACTGGTCGGAAAGTGCTTCTGGAAAATCTCATAGCATCACGTTTGAAAACAACATCGTTAATTACACCAGCCGTAGTGGGGAGAGTGGTAATTCTTGGTGGATTTATCAAAATATGGAACCGGTAGCAGGCAAAACGACCAACAAATACGATTCCAGTTTAAGCGCTTCTATCTTGCCGGAAAAGCTTATCGGCAGGGCACAGTCGTCACCAACACCCGATAATCCTAACGGGGGATCAACAATTTTACCCGAGGAGACGCCGACTCCTGAGGAGACGCCGACACCTGAAGAGAAGCCGAATCAACCTGAAACGGGAAGTCCAATAAATCCACTTCCGGAAATAAAGAATGATCCTTCCATCAACATCTATCAAGATTGGTTCGGCCGTGTTTGTATAAACATCAGCGGGCGCATACTACCATCGGCAACATTTATTGCTGCCACTGAAAACGGAGAGATCGTTTATCAACAAGGATTGACCCGTTTTCACACTGTATTGCCGGAAAAACCAAATCAGGGAAAATATATTCTGTTTGTAAGTAATGGCAATAAAGCCTTTATGAAAACGTTTATTTTTCGTTGATCCGCAAACCAAATAGAGTTTTTCAGATAGTCAAGCCGCGCGGTATAACGAAAGAGTATGCAATCCTTCCCGCTCCTCGGCTTGATGCAAATAGCACAACTTTATTACAAAACAATTAGATTATTACTTTAATAATATTACATAACGAACAGTAACACAACTACATAAGAGCACATAGCTATCTACTGTTCCTCTACAACAAATAATACAACAATCGTATGAAAAAGATTATATACTTATTGGGATTCCTCACACTCGCCATCCTCGTTTCTTGCGAACAGGCAGTAGATGGTAATGAAATTACAGATGATGCGACAAAATTAGTCAAGATTACAGGTCAATGGGAAGTAAATGCTTACAGCGACTCTACTTTGGTGTATGGGCCGTTCAAGATAATCACCTTAAAAGATCCTTCTATCGAAAATGATTCGATCACCGTTCAGGATTCGGAGGTAAAATTCTGGAAATTCCAAGTAAAGGCATCGGTGGACGAAAAAAACGGCACTTTCCAAACAAGATTGTCCCAGTGTGAAGTCAGTGAAGAGGGTATCGGCGTGATCATATCGAATGGAATGATAGTCGATTCCGACAGCATCTATTTAGAAATACAGTTTGAAGATGATGAAACTCCCTATGGGAACATCTATCAGTTAAAAGGACGTCGTTCCAATTAATTATTTATTTATTTTTTGAATAAGAAGCAGTTATGGTATCTGGATGATCTATTTCTTTATTCACCAGCTCCTTTAGTGTATCCACTAACTGCTTCTTATTAATGATATTCAGTTTCTTGTTAATGCGGTGAATCGTCACAAATATTGCATCCAGGGTTCTGTTAGTAATTGAAGCTATATCCTTGCTGTCCATATTGTTTACAAGTAATCCACAAAGTATTACTTCACGATGGGACAGTAAAGGATATGCTTTTTGTATGATACGCAACTCCTTTTCATAATACACCAAGTCGTCTAATGTAAGCTGTTGGCTTTCTTCTCTAAAATATTTTTTCATCAAATTTTCATGCATATTTTTCCCCGTTCTATTCAAGTAGGGTTTCAGTTTGGCTACCTCCTCTTTTACGGAATAGAGTGACGAGATAGATGCCACCGAATATTTTTCGGATGCTTTTAAAAAATGGATGATATATACTTTTCCTAACGCTGGATTGTCAATACGGGTCAGAGAATAATTCATAATTTCATGCTTGCCATTGAGAAGGATGACATGCATTTTCTGATCATTTACAATATCCACATTGAGTTTTTTGTAACAATCTCCTAAAAAGGGATTGATCTTTCTCCATGTTGTCAGGTCAAATACCTCTCCTTCGTTCATACCGAGTGTTTCATAAGCACGCCTGTTCAATATAACTTCCTCTTTTGAAGGTATATAAACAGCGGTTGGATATGGAATTTGATTGATATCGACCACGATTGTACTGTCGGATTGGTATTCTTTACCAATTTCGACTTGAATTTTTTGGGTTCGCATTGTGCTGTGACTTTAAATGTATGTCGCAAATATATAACATATCGTCGAAATTTAAATATACATTAAGAAAGAAAATCCTTACAAAAACTTACAAGCTTCATTAAATATTCAATAAGATATTGATTGTTATATATTTATTGATGTATAATATTTAACTCTGCTCAAAACTTACCTATAATTTTCTCATAAATGTCCAGCTGTTTTTGAAGCACTTTATCCTGTTCATTTCTCTGTAGTGCCCTATTTCTGGATTCTATCGACAATTTCTCACTCAGTTTCCGGTCGGTAATGATTCTTTCTATCTGTTCTGCGCATGCCCAATGATCTCCAGTTGGAAAATAAAGCGCTGATTTCCCATGTTCTGCCAATTCAGGCAAGGCAGCTGCGTATGAAGCGACGGTAGGGACACCCACCATCATCGCTTCAGCCATAAAGAGGCAATATGTCTCAACAAAAGAAGGGACCACCACCAGGGATGATTGAAGCATTTGCTCTATCATCTCATGGGCATCCATCTTTCCCTGCCAGGAGATCAAATCTGCGATACCTAATTGTTCCGCTTTTTTCATCAGCCAGCCGGTATAACCATCTCTAATAAGACCATATTTTTTATGAATTTGAATATCGCCCCCGATATTCAATCTTATATTGGGGTATTTATCTTTTAAAAGGGCGACAGCTTCAAAAAGGAGTTGTAATCCTTTATAGGGAATGGCTCCGGAGCTTGTTGTAAAAATGTGTACATGCTCATTCTCCTGGTATTTCCAAGCGGTAGTTTCATAGAACTCACTCCTCAGCATCATCCCTGTATGAAAGATATTACTCTCCGGCGCAATATTCTTAATAATTGAATCGACCCAGTGGGATTGTACCGATATATTTTTCATTTGCCGGATTAAATGGAGTTCATATCTCCCTTTTTTTTTGAATCTTTTCCGGTTAAAGTAGGGGTGATATTTCGGACGGACTATCTCTTTCAATCCAATGCAATGGAAAAGATCTCTATTTGATAATCCTCCGTAGTAATATTTCACTGTAGCAAATAACAACCCCTGTATTTCCAATAATACCGGCGTTTGCAGTTTTGCTTCAATCACATCAATGCCAAAACCGGTCTCTGTCCCCCAAACATGTATCAAATCAGGTTTAATTTCGTTGTCTATCTTTTTTATGAAAGCGACAAGTTCTTTTGATCCTTGGTAATATTTTTTTTTCGTCCCATAGGGTATGATCCACTGAGTTATCTCATTGACATTTTTCCGTGTAATGGATGTGACATCTCCTTCGGTCACATTAAAAAGCTCAATATTCCCTTTTTCAATTAAAGTATTTCCCATGGCAATTAACCATGTTCCTGTGGTTTTAATTTTTTCATCAGAAAATTCAGAGCCTGAGAACCAAAGAATTTTTCTTTTTTTTTCCATTTTCGAGTTGATTGTACACATATAATCAGTTATGTTTAACTTCTATAGTACGAAGCTATTCAGTAGAAGCTACTTATAATTAACAGAATATACTCATAGAATGTTTATCATCAGGAGAGATTAAAGTGAATGAGAGAAAAAAATAATCACAAAAACCAATCGGAATCATTTTGGGCACTCTTCGCGACTTTGTTTTTTCGGTTGTATATAAAATCTCAACTTTTTTTGTTACGTTTGTGTGATAAAACAGAATCATGGATATATCAGTTGTCATACCCCTATACAACGAGGAGGAGTCGCTCACTGAACTGCACGATTGGATCCATCGGGTGATGCAGGAGAACAGATTTTCATACGAGATCATCTTTGTAGATGATGGGAGCAGCGACGGATCCTGGGAAATCATTAAAAAGTTGAGAAGCAGTTCCGATAATGTAAAAGCAATTAAATTCCAGCGGAACTATGGTAAGTCGCCTGCGCTACACAACGCGTTCCAGAAGGCACAAGGCGATGTGATTATCACGATGGATGCCGATCTACAGGATAGTCCGGATGAGATTCCGGAACTCTACCGGATGATTAAGGAGGAGGGGTATGACCTGGTGTCGGGATGGAAAAAGAAACGGTATGACGACAAGCTGACTAAGAACCTACCATCGAAACTGTTCAATGCAACGGCACGAAAGGTTTCAGGAATCAAACTCCACGATTTTAACTGCGGATTAAAAGCATACCGCAAATCATTGGCCAAAAGTATTGAGGTCTATAACGATATGCATCGGTGGATTCCGGTGTTGGCCAAAAATGCGGGATTCACCCGTATAGGTGAGAAGGTGGTACATCATAGTCCAAGGAAATATGGGAAGAGTAAATTTGGCGCCGATCGTTTTGTGAACGGCTATCTCGACCTGATGACGCTTTGGTTTTTGGGTCGTTTCGGAAAAAAACCGATGCATTTTTTCGGTCTTTGGGGTAGTCTGATGTTCCTGTTGGGACTAATAGCTATTGTACTTGTGGGCGTTATTAAGCTGTATGATATGCATCACGGAAACCCTTATCGGCTGGTTACTGAATCGCCTTATTTCTATATCTCCCTTACCATGATGATTCTGGGTACCCTACTCTTCCTGGCAGGATTTCTGGGTGAATTGATATCGAGAAATGCATCCGAAAGGAATCTTTATAGAATTGAAGAGGAGTTTTAATTTTTTCTTCTTGTTTTTTGTGTTTAGTTTCAAATATATGCGAATAAAATATCGATATAGCCTGTTACTGTTCTTAATCCTCATTGTATCGTGTCGATCGGGAAGTAAATCCAGTTACTCCTACCATCAGCATTTTGGGGAAATATTCGCAACCGGCTACAATATAAAGTATGCCTATAATCTGTCGTTAGAAGAGGAGATCGTTGCGGAACTCCACAAATTCGACCTCTCATTGAATCCATTCAAAGAGAATTCAATCATTTCGAAAGTAAATCGAAATGAACCGGTGGAGCTCGATTCATTTTTCCTGAAGGTATTCCGCAAATCGGAAGAAGTTTCACGTAAGAGCCAAGGGAAATTCGATATTACCGTCTCTCCACTCATCAATGCCTGGGGTTTTGGTTTTCAAAACATGGAGAGTGTCACTCCCGAAATAATCGATAGCCTGAAAGAGTTTGTCGGTTATGAAAAAATATCGCTCGATTCTAAAGATAATATAGTGAAAGTCGACCCACGGGTGCAAATCAACACGTCAGCGATTGCCAAAGGGTATGCATGTGATGTAATTGCCAACCTACTGGAAAGCTACGGCATAAAAAATTATATGGTGGAGATAGGGGGAGAGGTAGCTGCGAAAGGAGTAAACGACAAGGGGGTATGTTGGCGTATCGAGATATCCAAACCTGTTGACGATGCCACCGGCATGTTACGCTATCGGCAAACGGTACTTTCCCTCTGCGATAAATCATTGGCCACCTCCGGAAATTACCGGAATTATTACATCAAAAATGGGAAGAAGTATGCACACACCATCGATCCCCATTCCGGATACCCCTCACAACTCGATATCTTGGGAGCCACAGTAATTGCTGATGATTGCATGACGGCCGATGCATATGCCACAGCTTTCATGGCTATGGGGATGGAGAAGTCGATTGAAATAGCCCGCGAAATAGCCGGATTGCATTTTTATTTCATCTATGAAAAAGGCGACAACTCTTTGGGTGTGGAGCATTCTACCGGTTTTGAGCAGTTTTTTGTGGAATAGTGATACCTTCCACTTCGATAAAAATAGAGCCTCTTTAAAGGAATGGGAGAGTTACAAATGGATAATAATAATCTAAACAGTACAAAAATGCATCCTCAAACAAACAATCTGAGCAGACTGTGCCTCAATCGACTCTGTAGATTATACGGAAAGAGGTTGTTCTTTCCAACATGGTTGTGTATATCTTCCTCCTTTTTGCTCTCAGCACAAGGGAGCGATAAACCTTCATTTCCAAACTTTAAAGTTGACGGCACATTAAAAAACAAATTCGAGTATGCCACCGAATCGGGCATGTCTCGCTTTTCTGTCCGAAACTCCCGTATTGGTGTGGCAGGGAATATCAATCCCTACTCCGCTTACAGAGTACAGGTAGAACTCAGCAATGAAGGGAAATTCAGCGTGCTGGACCTGAATGCTACCCTCAAGCCGGTTGAGGGGCTCTCCCTTACTTTAGGACAAACCAGTATCCCATTATTCAATAGTTATATTGTCACACCCGGCACAATGATGTTTGCCAACCGTGCTTTTCTGGGAAAATATTTTTTAAGCACGCGCGACTTGGGTTTTTTGGCAAAGTACGATTTTCTTCTCGGCACTATCCCCACGAAGATTGAGTTCGGACTCTTCAACGGACATACAATCAACAATCCGGTCTGGAAAAAAAAGATGTCGTATGGGGGACGATTAGAGTTGGGCCGCATGCAGGGATTTCGAATGACTGCAAAAATATATGATTATCCTAATGACGAAACCACCCATTATCTTTTCTATGGCGCCGATTTACGTTATGAGCAGAAGAACTGGAAAGTGGAGACCGAGCTCATGAAAAGAGAAAGTAAAACAGAATTTCATAACGACCTACTCTCCTACTACCTGCAA
>JAAYFR010000072.1 GCA_012728155.1 Bacteroidales bacterium
ATATGAAACGAGCATGATAATTGTTCTCACACAAGAACATGACTAAAAGCGAGTTCCATACGACACCTTTGAAAATAAATAATTTTAGTCGTATGAAAGTTTTTTTTAAGAAGCATTGGTTGAAGATGGTCGGAATATTAGTCGGTGCATTGGTGGGATATATTTATTACCATTATGTGGGATGTTTGAGCGGGACTTGCCCCATCACTTCCAACCCTTATAGAATGATGATCTATGGGGCACTGGTTGGTTATCTCCTTTTCGATCTTTTTTCAAGTGATAGAAAACCGAAAAATGCAAAAGAGATATCCAACAATAAGATCAATGAGAACAACTAAATGTAACAATATGATGAAAACAAATTTTTTAGTAGCGGCAGTAGCTTTGGTATTTATATTTGCTTCTTGTAATAACAGTGCTCAAAAGGCTGAATCAAAAGATGGTGAAACGAACGTGATTAAAACAAAAGATAGTATGACAACAACAAAAAAGACAATTCAATTGAGTAGGGCTGACTTTTTGACAAAAGTGGCCAATTTCGAAGCAAATCCCAATGAATGGGTTTACTTGGGTGACAAACCCTGTATCATTGATTTTTACGCCGACTGGTGTGGTCCATGCAAGATGGTTGCTCCCATTTTAGAAGAGCTGGCCAACGAATATGATGGCGAAATCTATATCTACAAAGTGGATACGGAGGCAGAGCAGCAGCTGGCTGCGGAGTTCGGTATCCGGAGTATACCCTCCCTCCTTTTTGTGCCGATGGGAGAAGCCCCGCAGATGGCACAGGGAGCGCTTCCAAAAGATGCGTTCAAGCAAGCTATTGAAGATGTGCTGTTGAAAAAATCATAAATCCGCGGAAAGATGGATCAAGTTCTACGAAAAATGATCCAATAATAGAAGTGAACGGATGTACTCGTGTGAGTCGCATCCGTTTCTTTTTTATTATCGACTCTTTTAGTTACCGTTGTAACTGTTACATGGGTAACAAAAAATGGCTTAGAAATGATAACTGACGCTTATCGAATAATTATCAAAGAGTCCAATATTGAGTATGGTCTGCCCATCTTTCACAGATGTGTAGGATATGATTTGATTGCCGAGGCAAATGCCAATGCTGGATGTAAGCATGTATTCAAAACTAATCAGGTTGAGGCCGAATCCCCACAATGTGTCAGTTCCGCCACCTTTCGAATTGATCATGCCCCAACGTAGTCCGATGCCGGGAGTATAAATCAGACGATCATTAATGGAGAACGCATATAACAAATGGGGACTCACGATGTATTGATTGGTATTACTGAGAAAGTCTCTTGAATAGCCCGCGTAACTTCCGATAATATATCGATATTTGTAAATATAACTGAGACTTACACCCCCTGAAAAAGATTGGGTGATGGTGGAGGAGACTCCGTCGAAAGTCTGACGCGTATCGCTGTAGGAGATGGCTCCGCCCAAGATATATTTCTTCATTTTCTGTGCATTGATAAAGCCGGCGCTAAGGCAAAGTAAAAGGAGTAAAGAAACTGTTTTTTTCATTTTATGCTGATTTTTGTTGTACTTTGTGCACGATATAAGCGATATAGTCTTTTTGCATACAGCGGCGTATCAATAAAGATGAGAGAGGTTTACCAATGATGGTTGCGTAGATGGTGATGAAAATGGAGAATTGAAAGAAATTCATATAGGGAAGATCAAAAAGGAGCATCAATGCGCGTAACACTATGGCTGAGAATATCATCACGAAAGAACAGACTAAAAGATAAAGGGGTATTTTCCTGATAGGCATCCAGGTGTACCATCTGTTGTTTGTGGCCTGCTCCATCAATATCGGATCAGCCGTCTTTATGCTCTTATCCATTGCTCCGACTACACCGGAAGTGACCAGCACACCGGCAATCAGTCCGAAAATAAGACCGGTAACAGGAATTCCGGAAGCGGTGGTCGGGAAAATGGTTACCGAACCGTCTGCCATCAATACTGCACCTCCCAGTATTGAACCGATGATGATGTTCAAAGCGATATTTCCGGTGACACTACCGTAAATCTCTTTAAAGAGACCGATTCTAGGAATCGGATTCCGTACCGCCTGCGAACCTTGTCCGCCGGTTGACCAGTCGGGTTGGACATATCGAAAAATAGAATACTCCACTATTTTAACGCTTAACAGGGTGGTATAGATTAACTTGTAGATTAACCATGGTTTAAACCTCATCTGTTGAATGCCGAAAAAACCGGTTATGAGTAAGTTAAGTCCCACTGTCAATACTCCGAAAAACAGAAAATAAAGGGTGCCTAACGCGATGGGGTTTTTGGGTAGTTTTTGCATAAATGCACTTACAGGTACTTGGGAAGGCAGTTTGCCCTCTACCCGCAATTTCTTCATGATTCGTAGGACCCACCACAAATCGATGCACAGAGTCAAAAATACACAGATCACCGAATCCAATATAAGCCCTTCGCGGTCAATGCCTCCGGGCCATTGGAACAGGAAGACAACGCCGATATTGACCACGATCGTGATCAATATCGCTTTAACGTTGTCAATATAGGGAAGGTTTGTTGTTTTCATCTCTTCATTTTTCATACGACTAAAATTATTTATTTTCAATTTCATTAGATTTTTTCTTCGCTCAACATAGTTAAAACAAGTTTTATCTCTGTATTCACTTTTCGAAAAAATTCAAAGGTGTCATATGAAACTCGCTTCTAATCATCTTCTTGAGTTGTGACGATTATCATGCTCGTTTCATTCATTGTATCATTCAACCATCTTCCTTGCCAGGATAGCGAGAAATGGCGGAAGAATACCTGTTATAGTCAAAAGGCCAAAACTCCTTTCTTTCTTTGGCGGGCAACATCCAACAGATATTGGTCGACACCCTCTCTGTGCGCTTCGTCAAAACAATTTACTGACCCCTCCGCATCAGAATCATCCCCGAAAATTAACCGGTCGTTGTTGACAACTCCGTTCAGTATACGGCTTGCAGACTGTTCTGCCGTTTGGGCTATTGCCGGTATGGGATTGTCTCCCCAAATGGCGGTGGCAGTCGTCCCGGGCGTGGCGGCCGATATTTTTATATTATCGTCCCAGTATTCATAACGCAATGCCAGCGTAAGCGAATTGAGTGCTGCTTTTGTGGCTGCGTAACGAGACTGGAAAGCCATGGGGTAGAATGCGATCCCTGAAATGGTGTTGATGATCTGACCTCCTCCTTGTGCGATCATGACGGGCAAGACAGCCCTCATTCCGTACAGTGCGCTGAAAAAGTTAAGGGCGAACGCCTTTTCCCAATCCTCATTGTCTAATTCGCTGAACCATCCCGTAAAGCCGACGCCTGCATTGTTAAACAACAGGTCAATCCGTTTCTCCATATAAACTAAGGATAATTTGACCAGCTCTTTCACTTCCTCTTCTTTGGTCACATCACATAGAATCCCTTTGATGCGATCGCCATATGCCGCTTTCAGTCGTGCTTCCTCTTTAACCAGGTTTGCGTGGTTTATATCGGCTATCACCACTTTTGCCGCATTGCTTTTCAGCAGCTCTTCCGCCAAAGCCAGGCCAATACCTGAAGCGCCTCCGGTTACCACTGCCATTTTTCCTTTAAAATAATCTCGATTATAATCCATATTGTTTTATTTTTAATGATTCAACTTAAATGGTAGACTTATACAGCTAAGGCGAAGATCTTTAAGATATTTTGAGGAACCCATAGTCCGGGACGAACGTTAAAAAGAGTAGTTGTTTGAACGAAGTGGGTGCTACTCTTTTAGTGAACGAGGAGTGTAATGGGTCGCAAAATATCACCAGACAAGCGATTTAGTTGTATTCATCAGGGATAACGTTGGTGTGATTTGCAAAGCAAACTTCGGTCGTATCGCCCGGCAAAGAGGTATTGCATGATTTTTTCTCCTTCTTCCTGGGGATATCGGTAGAGGGTCGACATGTCGCGTACGAAATTATCACAGACAGACCAGCCGGCTGACACCACGGACACCACTGGTATTTCGCCCCAGGGGTCATCGATGGAAGAGGTGAATTTAACGGTTGCCGAGGCGGGCTCCCAACTATAGTAACGGGTTGGGCTGTCGTAATAGATCATCTCCAGATCATCGATCCCTGTTTCACTGTTCAGGCGGTATTTGTGAAGAAGACATCCTCCCTCCAAGAGGAGACCACCCGCTTGCGTTTGCGCCTTTTCCTGTTCCTGGTGAAAATCGGGTTGGTTATAGGCACCCATTTTCAACGCCACATCCACCAGTCGGACTCCATTCCGTTCTATATAGCAGTGCCCATACTCGTCGCATCTTTCCACTACAATCCGCTCACACAGTTTTTTGGGTAGTCCCGAACCTTCACGCCCTGTGAAAGCGCCCATCAACGCGCCGGGTCCGCTCAGCTGAAGATTGAAAAAGTAAACGCCGGTTTTCTCCTTGTAGCGGGCGATTACCCCGATGCCTCCCTCCATATACCACGGTGCGAAAGTCGGCTCCCGGATGTTCACGATATAGAGGTAAAAAATGGGATTTTCGGGATCTGCAAGTTCAAGTGGGGGAGGAAGCAACCGTTGGACACTTCGGTCGGTGATGCCTGAGAGAAAAATTCCTTCCTGATTATTCATGGCCGCATCTTTTAAAAAACCGGCCATCTTTTCTTCTGGTGTAAAATAACTGCTCTGCATAATTTCTTTTTTTATAGGTTTAAATTCTTTACGTACTTTATAAAGGTTCAAAAACAAAAGCTTTGCCATGTGCATCTTGTGTCGCTTCAAGAATTCTCCCGGATTTTACGGCATCGCCGATAATCCGTACGTTGCTAAACGATGAGCGGATCTTATCCACCACCTCGGCGCGGGGTTGACTGCCCACAGCCAATACTACCCAATCCATGGGAAGGTATAGCGGTTCTTTTTTTGGTAAATTCTTGATTGTGATACCTGAATCGTTGATTTGCTCAAGTCGGTGTGTGGTGAATATCTTCGGACTGTGTGGCATGATCTGCTCCATGAGGTTTTCTACCAACGGTGGATACATGCCAGGTCCTAACGACTCTACCATCTCCACTATCGTAAGGTGGCAGCCCGATGTGGCGAGTATCTCGGAGGCCTCCAGACCGGTCATTCCCGAACCGATCACGGCCACGCTCCCTTTGGGTTTGATTTGCCCCAATAAAATCTCTTCGGCCGTGCAGACATGACCATGGTCGATGCCCGGGATGGGAGGCTTTACAGGATGACCACCGCAAGCTACAAATACGGCGCAAGGATCTAACGCTTTAATTTTCTCCACAGTGGCAACTTCGTCATATCGGACTTCAATACCGGCTTTTTCGACTTGGCTGATCAATGAGTCGGTATATTTGGTCATGATCATTTTCCCATATCCCTTATCCGCAATGTTCAATGTCCCTCCGAGGCGGTTTTTCTCTTCAAAGATGATCGGCCTGAAGTGCCGCTCCTTCAGTACCAGTGCCGCTTCAATACCGGCCGGGCCACCACCGACCACAACCACCTTCCTTCCCTCGCCATTCTTTCGAGGTGTTGAATATTCCCGTTCCCTGCCTGCAACCGGATTGACCGCGCATTTCACGCGGTGCAACTTGCATATCTCCTCAAAGCAGGTTAAACAGCCGATGCATAAACGTATCTCCTCCTTGCGGCCTTCAAACGATTTCTTGCACCATTCCGGATCGGCAAGGTGGCCTCGCGCCACCCCAATCAGATCGCATACCCCTTCCTGCAATAACTGTTCTCCTATCTCCGGCTCTTTGATGTTGCAAACCGAAATGACCGGTATGCTTACCACTTTTTTTATGGCTTCTGCCATATATTTTTTCCACCCTTGCGGATAGCTGCCCGGATCGATGCATCCTTTGCTGTAACAACTTACGTTGATGGCGTCTGCTCCAGCATACTCTAAGGCCATGGCAATTCTGGCCGACTCCTCCAACTTGATCCCATTGGGAATGGCCTCTTCGGCATTTATCCGCACCGAAATAGGAGAACTTTTTCCACAACGGTTTTTTATCCCTTTTATGATTTCCGTCACAAAACGCATCCGCCCTTCAAAATCACCGCCCCACTGGTCGGTCCGTAAATTGAAGGCGGGACTCAGAAATTGGTTGATCAGGTATCCGTGGGCAGCATGCAGTTCCACACCGTCGGCACCCGCCTGCCGTGCTACCTCCGCACCACGGATAAATGCCTCCACGAGCAACTCGCATTCACTTGTCTCCAAACAGCGGCCAGGACTTCCCGGCCACCCTTCAATGGAAGAGACAGTTACAGCTTGTCCGCCGATGAGTGCCGGTGACGCCATGATACCGGGATGTTGCAATTGGATGAATAGTTTTGTCGGATACTTATGAATCGCATCCATCAATTTTTGTAAATCAGGAATATCCCCAATGCCACGTGCCGCAAGCTGACAAGGTTCTCCGATACCCTCACCATCTGAAATCCGGGTAATTTCGCTGACAATCAATCCAACACCACCACGAGCCCGGGCTTCATAAAAAGCGATGATGTCGTCCGTTACGCCACCTGCCGGAGAAGAGAGGTTGACACCCATTGCCGGCATGACTACCCGGTTCTCGATTTTTACCTCTCCAATGAAAACCGGACTTTTCATTCTGTCATAAGTCATGTGTCTCATTTTTTTATGATAAATATCAATATAAGATTTTGTTTCTCCATCAATTTGATGCAGTCGCAGGAAGTTTAATTTATTTTAACTTGTCGTCACAAAAAAAAAGGATTATTTTTCTTTCCTCAACAATTTTATCTTACTACTTTTGTTTATGTTGAGATAAAATTATGGAGCCAATCTTTATTTATGTTACTGTTGCCTATACCGTTTTTTTTCTTTCAATGGGGGTGGTATTATTGACCGTCTACACGCCTCACGACAAAAAATTGGCGCTTTATGTCTCTGGCCGGAAGGTGTTCAGTGCCGCTTTCCTGCTGATCGGTATTACGGGAGCGACTGATTTGATCTTCTTACCCGACGTCCGATTGAATGGGTATGCCCAGGTGTATATTTTGTCGGCAGTGAGTATGATCCATGCCGCGCTCAACGGGTATGCCTATTTGTTGCTTCAGGAAGCAACGGATCGAAGCATCCATCTATTTCGACGTTATACTTTTTTCTTCATGCCGACGATTTTGTTGGCGGGTGCATTGATGCTATTGTTTCATCCCGTTTCGAGGATTGCTTCATTTGCAATGGGGGTGGCGTATGCGGTACAGATTTTGTGGACTGTCTATATTTGCCGGAAAGAATATTTGGCAAGTCTCCGTGCCATGGAAAATTTTTCCGACGGCACTTTGCGTTTCTCATGGATGAATGGCGTCCTCAATATGACATTAGGATTAGCTTTGATAAATCTATTGAGTTTTTATATCATTGAATTGTGCCTCCCTTTGCGGATCCTGTCGACTCTATTTTATCTCTATTTCGCTATTCGACTGATGAATTACGCTTCGGTATTTGAGCAGATAAGTGAAACGAGAAAAGAGGAGATGAACTGTGAGGAGGCGATAGCCAAGGCGAATATTTCCGATACTGGCCAGTTGTTATCGGCGGAAGAGCAATATTGTGAGAGTTTGGGCAAAGCGTTAGAATTGTGGTGTAAATCGAAAAGATACTGCCGGGAATCTTTGACGATTCAATTGGTGGCAAAAGAGATAGGTACGAACCATACTTATCTTTCGGTTTATCTCAACAAATACCTTGGCTGCACATTCCAGAAATGGCTGCACAACCTGCGGATCGAAGAGGCCAAAACAATACTCCGGATACATCCCTACAAACCGGTAAAAGAGATCAGCAGTATGGTGGGAATCCCTCAATCCTATAATTTCTCGCGCTGGTTCAAACAGATCACCAATATTTCGCCTAATCAATGGAGGAGAATGGATCTGGCTGAAGAGTTGTGGGAAGAGCCGGAATAGGTGAATCTCTGCTGCAAAATCAGGTTGTATGAAGATAACCTTACTTCAGCAAATTATCTCTTCTGATGCATTGAATAACTTTATTCAACAATGATTGGGTAAAATCGTTCAGCAGAGGTTATCTTTGCACTTCTAAATTATCACAGAACAATGCGATCTATTCAGGATTATGAGATAATGGCGCCGGCAGGATCTTACGAATCGTTGACGGCGGCTATACAGGGCGGTGCCGATTCCATCTACTTCGGTATCGAAGGGTTGAATATGCGTGCCAAATCGTCCAACAACTTCACCATTACCGATCTGCACCATATTGCGGCTATCTGCCGTGATCACCATATCAAAAGCTATCTTACGGTTAACACGATCATTTACGACAACGACATGGAGTTGATGCGGAAGGTGGTAGATGCCGCGAAAGAGGCGGAGATTTCAGCTATTATCGCGGCCGATGTGGCGGTGTTGATCTATGCCCGGAGTATTGGTGTGGAGGTGCATCTCTCCACCCAGTTGAATATCAGCAATACCGAATCGCTGAAATTTTATGCGCAATTTGCCGATGTGGTGGTGCTGGCACGTGAGTTGAATATGGAGCAGGTGACATCCATCTACCGGGATATAGTCGATCAGCAAATCAAAGGCCCATCGGGAGAGTTGATCCGTATCGAGATGTTCTGTCACGGCGCCTTATGTATGGCTGTTTCAGGGAAGTGCTACCTCAGTTTGCATGAGAAGGAACTTTCTGCCAATCGGGGTGCCTGCAACCAGATCTGTCGCCGGGAATATATTGTGAAGGATAAGAGCAGCGAGATAGAGTTGGAGATCGATAATGAGTATATCATGTCGCCCAAAGATCTCAAGACCATCCACTTTATGAATAAGATGATGGATGCCGGTGTGCGGGTCTTTAAGATCGAAGGACGCGCGCGCGGTCCTGAATATGTGCGGGTTGTGACATCATGCTACAAGGAGGCAGTGGCAGCTTACTGTACCGGCAGCTATACCGAAGAGAAGATAAACGACTGGAACGAGCGTCTCTCCACCGTATTCAACCGGGGATTCTGGGATGGTTACTATCTTGGACAGCGGCTGGGAGAGTGGACACACC
>JAAYFR010000008.1 GCA_012728155.1 Bacteroidales bacterium
ATTCTTTTCCGAATAGATGCCCGATTGAATGATCTTCATTATCTCATCCGCCGCCTCTTTCGGAGCATTCTTCAACGCATAAATAAGAGGAAGCGTTATTTTCCCTTCCCGGATATCGTTTCCGGTAGGTTTACCCACATCGGCACTATAATAATCGAAGATATCATCCCTTATCTGAAAACAGATGCCCAGAATTCCTCCCAACCGATTGAATTCGGAGACAATTTCAGGCGAAGCACCTGCCGTAAGTGCTCCAATAGTGGTACTGGCACGCAACAGAGAGGCTGTTTTCTTTTCGATCACCTGGAAATAGGACGCTTCATCGATAAGGATCTCCTCGGCAAGTGAAAATTGTACCAACTCCCCTTCGGCAAGGGTTTTTCCCAACTCCGACATGATTCGGATAATATTGAAATCTTTCGTCTTGACACTCTCGGCCAATGCCGACGAGAGAAGATAATCACCCACAAGTACTGCCTTGGTATTGTCAAAGACGGCATTCACCGAATGCCTGCCTCTGCGCATATCAGACTTATCAATCACATCATCATGCACCAGTGTGGCGGTATGCAACAACTCAACGGTTACAGCACCATGATATGTCTCCGGAACAACTCTCCCACAAGCTTTTGCAGTCAACAACACCAATAAGGGCCTTAACCGCTTCCCATTGGTTTTAAAAACATAATCGACAATTTCGGAAATATGGGGACTCTCATTCTTAATCGCCTCTTTCAAGTAGACATCAAAAAGCGCCAGCTCTTCTCGCAGAAAGTCTCTTATGATCTGATCCTGGTCCATCGCATCGTGAGTTTTTTATCACAAATTTATAAATTATTCTCCTCACGGCAACAAATATTTGTAACTTTACACGCATTAATCAGATTTCGGTTACAGTTATGCCCAGAAATAAACTTTTCCTATTGGATGCCTACGCGCTTATTTACCGTTCCTATTACGCATTCATCAAGAACCCGCGAGTAAACTCAAAAGGGGAAAATACCTCCGCCATTTTCGGTTTCGTGAATACGTTAGAAGATATCCTTGATAAGGAGAACCCATCCCATATCGGAGTGGCGTTCGATCCTGAAGGACCTACCTTCCGGCATCTCCAATATGAAGCCTACAAGGCGCAACGAGAAGCCACCCCGGAGGATATAAAATGGTCGGTACCCATCATAAAAAAGATTATTGCCGCATACAACATCCCTATCCTGGAGATGGCCGGCTACGAAGCCGACGACGTGATCGGATCCCTCGCGAAGAAGGCAGACAAAGAGCGGTTCGATGTCTATATGATGACGCCCGATAAGGATTATGGACAACTTACCGAATCGCATATCTTTATCTACAAACCCAAATATGGGAGTAATGAGTTCGATATCCTGGATGACAGGAAGGTGATGGAGAAGTATCACCTTTCCTCTCCCGTACAGATGATCGACCTGTTGGGATTGATGGGAGATGCCTCAGATAATATCCCCGGCTGTCCGGGAGTAGGAGAGAAAACCGCCATAAAACTGCTCCAAGAGTTCGGCAGCATTGAGAAGCTGCTTGAGCAGACCCATCAACTGAAAGGAGCACTGCGAAAGAAGGTAGAGGATAACCGGGAACAGATCCTTTTCTCAAAATTCCTGGCTACCATCAAGACCGATCTACCCATTGCGGTAAAAGAGGATGATCTTGCCCGCAAAGAGATGAACAGGGAGGCAATAAAGATGGTTTTCGAAGCGTTGGAGTTCCGCACATTCCTAAATCGCATGTTCAACCGGCCCCCCACCCCAACGGTCGCTACTCCCAAAGGGCCCGTACAGGGCGATCTCTTTGCAACTTTCGAAGCGGAGGATGCCGCCGAAATTGCATCGGAAATCATTCCCGAAGAGGAACAACCGGCCCACCATACCGATATCCACTCCACTTCCCACAACTATACCCTGGTTGGTTCGGAAATGGAGATGAAGGAGCTGTGCAAAAAGCTGCTGGCACAACCCTCAATCTGTTTCGATACCGAGACCACCGGCACGGATCCGCTACTGAGTGATCTGGTGGGACTCTCATTTGCCTTTAAGGAGGGAGAAGCGTGGTATGTACCGATCTCTGCCGACAATGAGGAGGCACAACGACAGGTGGATATCTTCCGCCCTCTTTTTGAGGATGAAGCGATCGAAAAAGTGGGACAGAACCTCAAATATGACATATTGATGCTCAGGAATTACGGTATCCATGTGAAAGGGAAGCTGTTCGACACGATGATCGCCCATTATCTCCTCAATCCGGAATTACGACATAGCATGGATTACATGGCGGAGAGCTACCTCAAATACCGTACCATCCATATTGAAGAGCTGATCGGTCCGAGAGGTAAAAACCAGCAGACGATGCGGGATGTGGATCCGTCGATAGTGGCCGATTATGCCGCAGAAGATGCTGATATCACGCTGAAACTGAAAAATATAGTGGAACGGGAAATAGGAAAAAACGAACTGGAGAAACTGTTCCATGAGATCGAATGCCCCCTCATATATGTACTGGCCGATATGGAGTGGAGTGGGGTGCGACTCGACCTGAAAGCACTGGATGAACTTTCCATCCGATACACCGCCGAACTGCAACGGATTGAAAAGGAGATCACCGATATGGCCGGTATCGAGTTCAATGTCAACTCACCCAAACAGATAGGGGAGGTCCTGTTCGACAAGCTGATGATTGTGGAGAAGCCAAAAAAGACCAAGACCGGTCAATACAAAACCGGCGAAGAGGAGCTGGAGAAGATCCGCACGAAACATCCAATCATTGAAAAGATACTGGAACAGAGAGGATTGAAAAAACTACTCGGCACCTATATTGATGCGTTCCCGCTTTTGATCAATCCCCGCAGCGGCAAGATTCACACCTCATTCAACCAGACGGTAGCCGCCACAGGACGGTTGAGCAGTACCAACCCCAACCTGCAAAATATCCCGATTCGCGACGAACGGGGAAAAGAGATGCGCAAAGTGTTTATCCCCGACGAGGGATGCCTCTTCGTCTCATCCGACTACTCGCAGATCGAGCTGCGCATCATGGCACACCTGAGCTGCGACAAGAAGATGACCGAAGCGTTCAATAAGGGACAGGATATCCATGCCGCCACCGCCGCGAAGATCTTTAGCAAACCACTCGAAGAGGTCACCGGCGATATGCGTCGCAAAGCGAAAACGGCCAATTTCGGCATTATCTACGGCATCACCCCGTTCGGTTTATCTGAACGGCTCAATATTCCGCGCGGTGAAGCCAAAGAGCTGATCGACGGATATTTCGACACCTTCCCACAAGTAAAACAATATATGGATGAAAGCATTGCCCATGCACGGGAACAAGGCTATGTGGAAACATTGATGGGACGCAGACGCTATCTTGCCGATATCAACTCCCGGAACGCCATCGTACGGGGTTATGCGGAACGGAATGCCATCAACGCCCCCATCCAGGGAAGCGCGGCAGATATCATTAAAGTGGCGATGATACGTATTTTCAATCGGTTACAGGAAGAGAAACTCCAATCCAAGATGATCCTCCAAGTGCACGACGAATTGAATTTCAATGTCTTCCCTGATGAGCTGGAGAGAGTCACAGCCATCGTGAAGGAGGAGATGGAGAATGCCTGTCACTTATCGATCCCGTTAAAAACCGACATAGGGGTAGGGGAGAACTGGCTGGCAGCACACTAAATCAATGTGCCAATCCCGATAGCCTGTCCCGATTTATCGGGAAATGGGAACAGGGAGTGACTCACAAGTAAAATCAATTGTATGCTCGACGGATTAGCGGATTTCGGTTATTGGGGATTATTACTGGCCTCCTTTCTGGCGGCTACCATCCTCCCACTCAGTTCGGAAGTGGTCTTCATGGCATTGATCGCGACAGGATCGGATATCTGGAGCAGCATCGGATACGCAACCATTGGAAATTCCCTCGGTGGAGCAACCTGCTACTATCTGGGCCATCTGGGAAAGACCGAATGGCTGGAGAGATGGTTCAAGATAAAAGGGGAAAAGATCGACAGCATGATCCTCCGTTTGCAGACGAAAGGAGCAGTGATGGGATTCTTCGGTTTTCTGCCCGGTATAGGCGACCTGATGCTGGTAGCATTAGGCTTTATGAGGGCCAATGCACCCATCACAATGATATCGATGACCATCGGCAAATTCTTAAGGTATGTAGTAATCGCTTTCGGCACCGATCGTATCCTCTCATGGTTTTAAACGCCCCATCCCTCATCATTCATTTTCACTATTCACTATTCATTTACCAACATGTCCACCATACTATTTCATGAGATTGTTTTTGGCCCTATCCACAGCAGACGGCTGGGGATATCGCTCGGCATGAACCTGCTGCCGTATGACGGCAAGCTCTGTTCATTCGACTGTATCTATTGCGAATGTGGTTTTAATAAGGATTTCCGTACCAAGACGAAGTTGCCCGACCGGGAAAATGTGCGGGCAGCACTGAAAGATAAGCTGTCCACACTCCTACAGGAAGGGATTACACCCGATGTGATCACCTTTGCCGGGAATGGCGAACCGACCATGCATCCGGAATTTAACGGGATTATTGACGATACCGTTGCACTTAGAAACCTATATTTCCCCCATGCCAAGATCAGCGTGCTGACCAACGGCATGCACCTCAACAAACCGGAAGTATTTGAAGCACTGCAAAAGATCGAAAATCCCATCCTGAAACTCGACTCGGCATTCGATAAGAGCGTCCGCCTGCTCGACCGACCCAACGCACCCGGCTATTCGGTCGCCAAACAGGTGGAGCGTTACCAACAGTTTGAAGGCAATTTTATCCTGCAGACGATGTTCGTCAGAGGAAAATTTGAGGGACAGGAAATCGACAACACCACCGAAGAGGAGGTCTCGGCATGGATAGAGCTCGTCAGAGCGATCAACCCCCGCGAAGTGATGATCTACACCATCGACCGGGAAACACCCGCCAAAGAGCTCGAAAAAGTGCCCCTTCACGATCTGCAGAAAATCGCCGATAGGGTAGGGGCGTTGGGTATAGAAACAAACGTGGCCGGATAACGTTGTTGCACAACTTGAAATCGCTGGCCTACCTGACCCATCACTCTACAAATACCTTTTTGGCATCCGAGACAAACGTACGTGTACTGACCCTATACTCATCGCCATGCGGATCTTTATAGGTCAGATCCACGTAAAACGCCTGGAATCCTCTCTTCGGATATTGAATCCTTGCATCAACCGCCGACTTGTCCTTGGCATTGAGTGGCAGATCGCTTTTTGTCCAGGTGGCTTTTCTAAAATCCCGACTATCGGAAACCGATTTCCACAATGTGGCACCTACCAGATTATCGGTGGAACCCTTTACTTTCAGGTCTATATTTTTCCTTTTCTCCACCAGATTCCATGTACAGGTAGGATACGCCACCTTGTCCAACATATGGGCGAAGAATGCGCTCAGCACACCAAAAGCCTCTATCTTATCTCCCAGGCCGTGGCCGGCATTGGGAACATAATGCAGCAGATTATGCCCGGGTATGTCGTGGATATAATGCTTAATGGCGTCAACCGTCCAATAAGGGTCGTTCGTCCCCATAATAATCATTTTGGGCATCGTCAGTTTTTCCCGATAGGAATAGGGGTCTATCATCTGCACCACAGCATTTCCAAATTCACTATGCATCGCCTGCGGAATTTCCAATTCCACATAATCATGAATCTCTTCACTGTATGCGCCATAGATCTCCTTTTGATAATCCAGGCTGGCCGGCATATTGAGCATTTCAATCACCATGGGGGCAATTGCCTCCACCCGCGGATCCTGAAGCGCACCGGTCATCCAGGTTGTCCATCCCCGTTTCGATGCGCCTGAGACAAGAAACCGATTTATCTTCTGATCCAACTGCCGGGTGGCAAACTCCTGTACCGCATCCATCGCCTTGTAGGCGCTTTTCGTCATCGGAAAGAGCAGCGGCCAGGAGTAATCCTCATCTTTCCTGAACTCATTGAGTGTATAGGAGATCAACGCATCTTCCTTTAAATCGGTGTAGAGAGGCTGATTAGGGACCTGTTTCAACAGACAGACAAGGGCATGATTGCGCTGAGCCAAGGCAGAGAGGAAGAAAAATAGCGAGTTATCCTCTTTCGCATATTTGGGAATGCCATCGCTTATGGAGCCCCCATCGATAAACAGGAGCGCACCATCCGCCGTGAGATGCTCCGGCACAAAAATAATCAATTCATGTTTCCACAGTATCCCTTGCCATTTCTGAGAGATAAACAACAAAGAGTGCACCTTTGCATCCTCCATATCGAATACATTGCGCACTTCCCATCCCCAGGTAGGATCATCATTATGAACATAAGCGTTCAGTGCCGTTTCAGGTCCAATTGTTTGTTGGCCATATAGCAAAAAATGGCAGAGAAGGGCGACGAGAATCAGGAGCAAATTTCGTTTCATCCTATTGTCAATTAAGTGTGTAAGAAGTTTCCCAACTTCCGATATGTATCATAGAGGATATTGTACCTCTCGCGGTATTCGGTTCGGGGAACATACACCTTGTCATACCCCTGTCCCAGCGACTCCTGCGCATCCTCTACCCGGTCGAAAAGGCCGGCCGCCACCGCGGCACACATCGCAGCTCCCAAAGCAGCTGCCTGCTGCGCTACAGCTATCTTGATAGGTACACCCAAGATATCGGAGAGCGTCTGCATTACATAGGGCGATTTCAATGAAATACCACCCACTCCAATCATTTCATTCATCTGCACCCCTTCCTCTTCAAGATGCTCCATGATGGCACGCGACCCGAAAGCGGTCGCTTCCACCAGACTCTTGAATATCTGCGCCGGGGTAGTGGCAAGGGTAAGACCTGTTATGGCACCCTTTAATGTCGGGTCGCCAAAAGGGGTACGACGTCCATTGAACCAGTCCGATGCCACCAGATCCGACTCGGTTACCGGCAATTTTTCCGCCTCTTCATTCAGCTGCGACAAAATCTGACCGCTGATTGCTGCTTTTTGCTCTTCCGGGAGGAGCTTCAACGACCAGGACAACACCTCTTTCCACCAGGCATACAGATCGCCGAACGCAGATTGGCCTGCCTCCAGTCCTATCAGCCCGGGAATCACCGAGCCATCTACCTGTCCGCTGATCCCCGGGATCAATTTTTCGGCAATATCCTCTTTTGAAGAAACCACAATATCACAGGTAGAAGTACCCACAATTTTCACCATACTATGCACCGTGATACCTGCGCCAATAGCTCCCGCATGGGCATCCAGAATTCCCACTGCCACCTCAATCCCCTGAGGCAATCCCAGACGCAACGACCACTCTTCCGTCAATTTACCGGCAGAGAGATTACCCGTATAGGTTGTCGCACTCAAACGGCCTACAAAACCATCAAGCAGGGGATCGAGTGCCGAAAAGAACGCCCGGGACGGATAACCACCCCACTCCTCTGCCCACATCCCTTTATGTCCCGCCGCACAGCGGCTGCGTTTCACCTGCTCGGGCTGAAGATTACCTGTCAACAACGCCGTCATCCAGTCGCAATGCTCAATAATGGAATAGGCTTTTTCGCGCACTCCCTCATTCTTACGGAGAATATGCAGTGCTTTTGCCCAGAACCATTCGGAGGAATAGACACCACCGGAGCGGGATGTGAAATCTATTTCCCAACTGCGGGCCAATGCGTTGATCTCATCTGCCTCCCGAATGGAGGTGTG
>JAAYFR010000073.1 GCA_012728155.1 Bacteroidales bacterium
ACATTCAGCATATTGCCGGGGCCGCTGAAACGGGTTATGCACATCTTTTCGATTGTGACGCCGGGTGTATTGGGCACTTCAAAAGCGTTTTTCTTGTTCACATTGCCGTCGGTTCCGGTGAATACCGCATATGAGCCGAAGCCGATGCTGTGGTGCTCTTTCACACTGTTCGCCACCTTGAAGGCCGCATAGCCGTCCACCCGTCCCTCCTGGCTGCTCCAGCTTGCCTGGGTCGGCGGATCGTATGGCGGCTCGTTCTGGAGGAAGTATGTCCTGCCACGTTCGCCCAGCCATAGCACCTCATATTCCTGATAGTGCTCGGTAAAGAGGGCATAGAGGGTCACATCGTCGCCGGTGACGATAAGCCCGTTCTTGCACCGGTCTCTTAACCAGCGGGCTGCTCCCCCGGGTTGTGTGCCGTGGTCGGCGCGCCAGAGCCAGAAATGGTCGCCCACGACATGGGTACTGTTGATCTGCATCGAGGCCTGGATCTGTATCTCCTTGGCTTGAACGCCACCCACCCGGCAGGTGATGTCGGTGAGCAGTATGGGATTGGCGGAGTGGTCGGCGGAAGCGCCCTCTTCGCCGACGCGGATCTGATAAGTGGTGCTGTTGAAGGAATCCATAAGGAGTCCGGCAACGATGATCCCCTCCTTATCGTCCACATAGAGGCAGCCCCAGCGGTTGTTTTCCGTAGGCTCGAGCGTGACCGAAGCGATGCCGGCGCCGAGGAGTATCGCATTTTTCCGGTTTACCTGAATGGGAGCGTTCAAGGCGTAGTGACCGGGTGTGAAGAAGATGTTCTTGCCTGCTTTCAGTGCGGCGTTGATCTCAACATCGTTGTCGCCCTCTTTCGCTACGTACCAGTCGGTGAGCAGGTCCTGCACTTCGCCCTCACCCATCTCCGTAGCCGACCAGGAGATGCCTACCCTGTCCTTTTGCCATGCCGGCACAAATATCTTGTAGTCGCCGTCGTCATCGATGAAGAGGAAAGGTTTCTCCCGAAGGATGGGTGTGGTGGGGATGGGTGTGTTGACGGCATCCGCATCGGGAGCATTCACACAGCCTTGCCAGACCATGTTGAAGGCGCCGCCCATGGCACCGGAGCCCGCCGGGAATATCGTGTTCCGGGTGTACCACTGTTGCTGCCCTCCCCAGTTGGGGCGGGTAGAGGATCGGTAGTGGCAGTCGGCAATAAAGCCGCCGCTCCCCCAGAAGTTGGATGTGCCGATATCGGAGATATATTTAGAGCTGCCTTCTATCAGCATTCTTCGCGCGCTGGTTGATTGGGAGACCGTCCATGCGAAATCCCGCATCACCGTAACATTCTCCATCGAACGCCAGAAGGTGCAGGTGGCGTTGGCTCCGCCGGAGAGGTGGGGACGGGTGAAGATAGCGCCCAACCGGACGTCGGACGGTAGCTTGCCCAACCCGCCGATGTGTGAGTAGAAGCCCAGTTCGAGGGAGTTGGCCTCGGGTGAGGATGCCGATCCCGATCCACCCGGATCGTAGCTTTGTGTGCCGATATTGGCTTTGAAGTAGTAGGCCTGGCGTTTTATCGACCACTCACCGTTGGCGCCGCCCTGTCCGGTAGTGGCGAAGTGTTCATTTATCTCGTCTCTCGCTGTGCCCGCTTCTTCATATTTCCGGTCGTAGAAATAGATGTTATCGCCAAAGAGCTGGTTTTCCAGCGAGAGTATGATCGTTGTCAAACCCCGGGTGATCTTGTAATAGTTCTCATATTTGTCCGCATTGGGGGTTGTGTCCACAAACGTTGTCCGGCTTGTTGTGCCGACGGGAACAAACTCCGTCGCTAAGCGACTGCCGCCCCTCGTAATCATGTACTCTCCCGAGGAGCCGAACGGAGCCCAAGAGAGCGTGATGCTGTGCTCCCCCTTATTATAGACAATGCTATTGGTCGTAGTAGCCGGACTCTTTTTTTGGGGCAAGCAAGCTATGGTAAAAGCACCCAGACCCAGTAGAATCACCAATGCTGTGAGGACAGCGATACTTCTCTTTTTCATCAGCCTATTCTTTTTAGTTTAAGTACCACAAAGATAGCTAATTTATAAATCTTTTGCTTTTACATGGGAAAAGATGATTCAGGTGATGCGTACTAACTGTAGCAGGTGTGCAGAGCGTTGCCATTTCTGATCTTTTTATTCCACTTCCCTGTCAGTTCAGAAATGTGATGGAACTAATTCGCCTGATGGGCAGTCATAAAGAGTTTGGTGAGAGCAATGAAGTGGAGCTAATCGCCCAATGAAAAACGGAGTCCAACCCTGAAATTGATATTCATCGGTTTTTCCTTGTAGATCGTTTCAATTCCACTTCCATTCTTGAAATAGTATATCACTCCCGGCTCTGCATATAACCCTATCTTTGAAAACAGGTTGTATTCAATACCTATCGAGCTGTTGAGCGACCATTGCAAACGATTGATGGATATGTGCTCCTCATCGGTGGATTCAAGCTTGCCATTCACCACATAATCGGTGCTTAACCTGCCGGAAATATTTTTTTCTACCATCCCGCCTCCTGTTGCGTAGAGTGTTGTGTTCCGACCTTTCCAGAGAGAATAATGAATGCCCAGCGGAATGCCGATATTGTGCAGGGTCTGCTCACTGGTATAATAATAATTGTCGCTGCCCGAGCGGAGTTGTGAAGATAAGAGGGTGTATGTCACTCCGCTTGTAAGGCTCCATTTCTCGTCTAAGTTGTACTTGATGGAGGCACCCATCGTCACCGGCTGCCTGTGTCTCGTTTCGGTATGGACCACGCTCTGCCGGTTGGCAGTCATAATTCCTTCATGGGGGTGTTTTACTAAGAGAGGTGATGCTTCATCTTTTTCCCTGAAGAGCCCTTCCGACAAAAAACTCCGATAGCCGCTATACGCTTTTGAAGCGCCTGAAGTGCTGTTGGATGCGTAGAGGCTTGTCTGCCACTTCGCTGGTTTGCTTCTTCGTGTAATAATTGGATGAGGGATGGGGAAGCCACCCTTACTGTTCCCGCTCTTCTCCTCTATAACGGGTATTTCTTCGGACACTTCAGTTGGGAGTTCACTTTCGGAATCGATCACCTCAACCTCTCTGTCACTAAGGGGATCGTCTGTTTCCCTGTCGATAGGCGCGGTAGAGGTCAACGTGGTGAGGGTTGTAGGGCGGTTGTGGAGGGTAAGAGGCTTGTGAAGCCCTCCTTCCGCGAGAAGCGTCCCCTCATTGCTGTGATCGATGGAGGGGGTATGTATATTCTCCGGTTTGTATTCCATTTCCGGACTCTGGACAATTGCGGGAGAATGTAGGACCGGCTCCTTCAGGAGAAGATCGCCGACAAGAAGTAGTAGCAGGAAGAGAGCGGCTGCCGCACCGATCCTTTTGACCCACAACAGCCTCTTTTCCCTTCCCGATGGGAATTGAACGGGGAGGCCTCCCGTCCGGAGAGGGGACTCTTGGAGTATGATCTGCTCAATATTTTCCCATAGCCCATCCGGAGAAGCTGCTTCATGAGCTTCCATCTTCTTGCGCAGATTATTGGACCACTGACTATTCATGTTTTCATTAATTTAGACCTGTACTCATTAATCTGCCTTGCCAAGATGTTCTTCGCCCTATGCAATTGCGACGCTGAGGTATTTTCCGTAATATTCAATATCGATGCAATTTCTTTATGGCTTTTCTCTTCGAAAACATACAGGTTGAATACTGTCCTGTATCCGGGTGGAAGGGCTTGAATCATCTCTAATATGGCTGATGCCGGTATCTCTTCAAAGTCGGTCTCATCCTCATCGCTGATCTCCGGTAAATCCCATGTCGGACTGTCGATGATATCCAATCTCTCAATCTCTCTGAGGAATTTCAATGATTCATTGACCACGATACGGCTGCTCCATGCTTTTAGAGATCCCACCCCTTTATAGCTGAAATTGGCAATCGATTTGAATATCTTTATAAAACTCTCTTGTAAAACATCCTTTACATCGTCTCTGTCAGAGATATAACGAGAGCATACTGCGGTGAGATACCCAGAATAATCATTATAGAACTCTTTCATGGCAGTGATATCGCCAGATAAAATCCTTTTCAGTAACTCCTGCTCCTTATCTCTCTTCTCTAACATCGACATCGAAAATCTTTCTAAACCAGAGGTTGTACCATGTCACAAAGGTACAACCTCTTCACAGTTCTAAGACTACAGATATCCTATTTTTTGCCTTTCCTGTTTCCTACTTCACATTCAACTCACTCCTCCCCAGCGCCACAGCGGGTTGGAGGGGTGACGAAGCACTGGAGTTGTAGTCGAATTCAACCGATTTCTTCCCGCTGAATGAATTCCATTTCAACTTCAATTTCACTGTCTTGCCCTCCGTGTCAGGCAATTTGTCCAGCTTGAAGGCTACCAAAGCATCTCCCGGCCTTCCATATAGATCGCCGGCAGCATCGTGCCTGAATTCAATCTCATACGGATTCTCCGGATCGGGACTCTCAACCAGATTGATGTAATGTACCTTCCCCCGATCGCCACCCCAGAGGGTCCTGAAACGTAAGGTTAGATAACCATCCTCCACGATTGTCACCCAATCGTTGACGATCTCTACCGGATCATTCCCATATACAGCATCATTTTTCTCGCCCAAATCGGGTACCATCGGCTTGGTCCGGATGGTGTCAATCCAGTTTACATGCACAGCTTTGTTGTAGGCCCCACTGGGTTTGTCGACCTCTTTGTAGTTGACTAAGGCGCGAACCTCTTTGCTGTTAAAAGGAGTTGCCGTCAGATTGACCGGCAGGAGTGTTGTTTTATCATCCAGTTGGAGATAGACGGAGTTGTCGTCTACCATTTTGACTGTCACAAGGGCATTTGGCCAAAAACTGTTTTCAGAATCATCCTTCGAGCATGACTGAAATAAAAAGAGGAGACAAAGGAAGCCTCCGGTCAATAAAAGTGGTTTTGTACTCTTCATAATGAAAATGTTTAATAGTAATACATAATTTTCTGTTTGAATCTTCTGTTTTGTAATAGTAAATCCAGAAAATTGGGAAACCTTGCATCAGGGAGAACAGTTTAACAAAGATTCACAAAAACAACCCTCTTGATCCTTCTCTCCCACCATCTCTTCTCTTCACCGATAGAAATTGAATCCCGGAATAGAGAGGGTTTTCTAATAGATCCTGTTTATCGCACCATCAGAAAATCGATCAAAAACATGTTATATAACATATTTTTTTCCTATCTTTGTATCGATTTAAATGGCAAGCGAGTTATTTGAAATCATTTTTAGGTTATCAATTTATTTAGTGACAAAGGCTTCAAATATTTCTGATAAAGGCGTTTGCCGATAAATCATAACTTTTAAATAAAAAATTATGACTATCAAAAACCTGACAAGAAAAGAAATTCTGTCACAGATAAAATATCTGGAGCAGAACATCTCAAACGGGTCTGTCACCTATCGTACCAACAGATTGAACAGACTCAGGAGCTTGAGAGCCAGCTTGCGCCTGGTAAGCTGATGAAAAGGTGTGTTGTCTGAAGCTGAGTAATCCAAAAAGGATTACGAAAGCTTTGTTTTGAAAATTCAATTGATAAAAATATGGAAAAGGCTGTAGATACAGCCTTTTTTGCTTTTTGTAAAGCATTATGGTCGAATTTCAATCATTTATACAAAAAAATACCATCGAAATAGTATTTTTATATATCTTTGCCCCCGTTATCTAACAAAAAGTATAAATGTATTACAATTTATGAAGGATTTATTATCAGCCAGACTAACCGCCCTGTCCCCCTCAGAAACGTTCGCGATGGCACAAAAGAGCAGTGAACTGAAAGCCCGGGGCATTGATGTGATCAATATGAGCGTGGGAGAACCCGACTTTGCTACCCACAAGCATATAAAGGAGGCGGCTAAAAAAGCGATCGACGATAATTTCTCTTTCTACTCTCCTGTACCCGGATTCGCTGACCTGAAGAAGGCGATCTGCGAAAAGTTGCACTCTGAAAATGGGGTGGACTATAGTCCGTCGCAGATTGTAGTCTCCGGTGGAGGCAAGCAGGCGCTCTGCAATGTGATCCTCTCCATTGTGGATAAGGGGGAAGAGGTGATTATTCCCGCCCCTTATTGGGTGAGCTATCCGGAGATGGTGAAGCTGGCGGATGGGACGCCCCGTTTTATCTATTCGGGGATAGAACAGGAATTTAAAATCACTCCGCAGCAGTTGGAGGAGGCGATCACTCCAAAAACCAAAGTGCTGATTCTCTGCTCGCCTTCGAATCCGACAGGGAGCGTTTACACCAAGGATGAGCTGAAGGCGATTGCCGCAGTGATAGAGAAATATCCCCAGCTCTACGTGATTAGCGATGAGATCTACGAGCATATCAACTATATCGGTCAGCATGAGTCGATTGCGCAGTTCGAAACAATCCGCGACCGCGTGATAGTAGTCAACGGAGTATCGAAAGGATATGCCATGACCGGCTGGAGGATAGGCTGGATTGCCGCCCCTCAGTGGATCGCGTCGGCTTGTACGATGTTGCAGGGGCAATATACTTCGGGTGCCTCTTCGATCTCACAAAGGGCGGCATTGGCAGCATATACCGGAGATCAAACCTGCGTGAGCGAGATGAAGAAAGCCTTTGAAAGAAGGCGGAACCTTATAGTGTACTTACTGGGCAAGATTCCCGGGCTCAAGGTGAACAACCCGATGGGTGCCTTCTATATTTTCCCCGATTGTTCGAGCTATTTGGGGCGGAAGCATGACGGAAAAGAGATAAAGACGGCTACCGACCTGGCGATGTATATCCTTGAAGAGGCGCATGTGGCATGTGTGGGGGGTGATGCATTTGGTGCACCCGGGAGTATCCGGTTGTCGTATGCCACTTCCGATGAGAATATCACCGAAGCGGTTGCACGCATCAAAAAGGCATTGGGAAATTTATCATAGAGAGGTTAAAACCGCTCAACTATATTGTTTGACATACATAAGATAAAAACCCGGTTGGAGCTGTTTCAACCGGGTTTTTTAGGGCCAATCATGCCAACTGCGACAGATAAGTCTTTTACATTTTTGCATGAATCATAACAGGGAAGTGGTCGGAAGGAAATTTCCCATTTGGCAACTCGTTGAGTACTCCATATTTCTTTACGGTGATGCCTTGGGTTACCCAAATATAGTCGATACGGCTTTTGATCGGTTGATTTGAACGATAGGCATTGAAAGTTCCCTCGGTGCCGTAGGGCGGCTCCTTGGTGACAAGATAGGAGTCGTTGAGCTTGCCTGCATTGTAAATGGTCTGAATGGGCTCATCGTCGGGTGTGGCGTTGAAGTCGCCTGTGACGAATGTAGGATTGTCGCCCGCAATCAGGTCGATTTTTTTCAGGAGCAATAGTGAAGAGTTTTTGCGTGCCACCTTCCCTTGGTGATCGTAGTGTGAGTTGAATACGAAGAATTTTTTTCCGGATGACTTGTCTTTGAATTGTGCCCATGAGCAGATGCGGTTGCAACAGGTGGCATCCCATCCTTTTCCAGGCACCTCCGGCGTTTCGGAGTACCAGAAATCGCCGTTGTCGAGCAACTCAAACCGATCCTTTTTGTAAATGATGGCGGAATGTTCACCGGCATCTTTGCCGTCATCACGCCCGCCCCCCACATAGGCGTAATTGCCCAACTCCAGGATATCGTCGAGTTGGTGCTTGAAGCCTTCCTGTGTGCCGATGATGTCGAAATCGTGGAACCTGATCAGTCCGTTTACCATCTCTTTCCTGTGCTGCCAGGCATTCTCGCCATCGTTGGGGGTATCCATCCTCAAGTTGTAGGAGGCCACAATTAAATTGCACTCTTTCTTCCTGTTACCACATGCGAAACCTGCCATTATTGTCATGAGTGACAAGCCTAATACGAATAATTTCTTCATAAGATTCTTTTTGAGGCACTAAATTACATCATCCGGTCAAGAAAAACAAATAAGTGAGTGAATCATTTTTTATTTATTTATTTACTTACCATGATACAATAGATTTGTCTGGTAGTTTCGATTGCCGTTTCTCAATTTATTGTTACCTTTGCACCTTAATTTTTGTGTGGTATAAATTTCATTGACAATGAGTAAGAATTTTCCGGAATATAGTCATTTAGACCTCTCGGCAATAAACAGGGACATGTTGAATGCCTGGGATGAAAAAGGGGTCTTCAGGAAGAGTCTGGAGATGCGGAAGGGAGATACACCGTTCGTTTTTTACGAAGGGCCGCCTTCGGCTAACGGGATGCCGGGTATCCATCATGTGATTGCACGTTCCATTAAAGATATTTTCTGTCGTTATAAAACAATGAAGGGCTTTCTGGTAAATCGGAAAGCGGGATGGGATACGCATGGACTTCCCGTGGAGCTGGGCGTGGAAAAATCACTGGGCATTACCAAGGAGGATATCGGCAAGAAGATATCGGTAGAAGAGTATAATGCGGCGTGTCGTACCGAAGTGATGAAATATACCCGGGAGTGGGAAGAACTCACCCGGAAGATGGGATACTGGGTCGATATGAGTGATCCCTATATCACCTACGATAACCGATATATTGAGACTCTTTGGTGGCTTCTGAAAGATTTATATAAAAAAGGATATCTCTATAAGGGATATACCATACAGCCCTATTCACCTGCCGCAGGTACAGGGCTCAGCACGCATGAGCTGAACCAGCCGGGATGCTACCGGGATGTGAAGGATACTACCTGTACAGCCCAGTTCCTGATTAAGGACCCCCTGCCGGAATGGAGTGAATTTGGAGAACCCTTTTTCCTGGCATGGACCACCACGCCCTGGACACTCCCCTCTAACGTGCTGCTGGCAGTAGGTCCCAAAGTAGAGTATGTGGCGGTGCAGACCTATAACCCCTATAGCGGCAAGCCGATGACCGCCCTGTTGGCGAAAAATTTGGTGAATGCCTATTTCCCGGCGAAAAACAGCGAACTTCCGCTGGAGAATTATAGGGTGGGCGACAAGAATATCCCTTTCCGCGTGATCGAGAAGCAATGGAAAGGTGCCGAACTGGCGGGAATAGCTTATGAACAGCTCATCCCGTGGGTGAAAGTGTCGGAGAACGGTTTGAAGGTGGTGACGGGCGATTTCGTGACCACTGAAGATGGGACCGGTATCGTGCATATTGCACCTACTTTTGGTGCCGATGACGCGAGGGTGGGGAAAGAGCATGATGTACCCGGATTGACCCTTGTCGATAAGGAGGGAGACCTCCGCCCGATGGTTGATCTGACCGGGAAATATTTCCGCATCGAAGATCTTGACGCCGCATTTGTAGGGGAGAATGTAAACCTTGATCTCTACGGGGAGTATGCCGGGCGGTATGTGAAAAATGAGTATGACGACTCACTTACCGATGAGGATGCTACGCTCGATGTAGATCTGTCGGTGATGCTCAAGCAGCAGAACCGCGCATTCCGAATTGAGAAACAGGTCCACAACTATCCGCACTGCTGGCGGACCGATAAGCCGGTATTGTACTATCCGCTCGATAGCTGGTTTATCCGTACGACAGCCTGTCGCGATAAGATGATTGAACTTAACAACACCATCAACTGGAAGCCGCAATCGACCGGTGCCGGCCGTTTCGGGAAATGGCTGGAGAATCTGCAGGACTGGAACCTGAGCCGCAGCCGTTATTGGGGAACACCCCTGCCGGTGTGGCGTACCGAAGATGGTAAAGAGGAGAAATGTATCGGCTCGGTGAAGGAGCTTTACGCCGAAATGCGCAATGCATTGGAGGCGGGAGTGATGAAAGTACTGCCGTGGCGCGACGTGGCGCTGCAGGAGGACCGAGAGCCGGATTATGATAAGATAGACCTGCACCGCCCCTATGTGGATGATATCGTGTTGGTGTCCGATAGCGGCAAACCGATGAAGCGCGAGTCGGACCTGATTGATGTGTGGTTCGACAGTGGTGCCATGCCCTTTGCACAGGTGTTCTATCCCCATATCGCTGAAGAGGAATTCCAAAAGGTCTTTCCCGCAGATTTTATCGCGGAGGGGGTCGACCAGACCCGCGGATGGTTCTATACGCTACATGCCATCGCCTCTATGGTAAAGGAGAGCGTGGCATTTAAAAATGTGGTTTCCAACGGGCTGGTACTCGACAAGAATGGCAATAAAATGTCGAAACGGTTGGGGAATGCGGTAGATCCGTTTGAAACGATAGAACGATATGGTTCGGACCCGTTGCGCTGGTATATGATTACCAATGCCGCTCCTTGGGAGAACCTCAAATTCGATATAGAAGGGGTGGAAGAGGCACGGCGCAAGTTCTTCGGCACACTCTATAACAGCTACTCTTTCTTTGCGCTCTATGCCAATGTGGATGATTTCCGTGATCAACAGAGGCAGATTGCCCTGGAGGAACGGCCGGAGATTGACCGCTGGATCTTGTCGATGTTGCACTCGCTGATAAAGGAGGTCGATCAGAGCTTTGAGGCGTACGAGCCGACCAAAGCGGGACGCGCTATTGCCGATTTTGTGAACGATCATCTCAGCAACTGGTATGTGCGCCTTAACCGCAAGCGTTTTTGGGGTGGGGAGATGACCGACGACAAGCTGTCGGCTTATCAAACACTCTACCAATGCCTGCTCACGGTGGCGAAACTGATGGCCCCGATCGCTCCCTTTTATGCTGATCGGCTCTATCTCGACCTGACTTCAACGACAGGCAATGAGCAGTGTGAGTCGGTGCATCTGGCGGACTTTCCGCAGTGGAATGATTCGCTGATAGATAAGCCGCTTGAAGAGCAGATGTACCTTGCCCAAACTGCCTCATCTATCATCCTTTCATTGCGCCGCAAAGTGAATATAAAAGTGCGGCAACCGCTCTCAAAGATCATGATTCCTGTGGTTGATGATCAACAGAAAAGAAACCTCCAGGCTGTAAGATCGTTGATCCTCAATGAGGTAAATGTGAAAGAGCTGCAGTTTGTGGATTCCACCAGTGAAATATTGGTGAAACGGGTGAAACCCGATTTCAAGAAATTGGGACCGCGATATGGGAAAATCATGAAACAACTGGCACCCAGAATACAGGCGATGAGGGGTGAAGAGATACAG
>JAAYFR010000074.1 GCA_012728155.1 Bacteroidales bacterium
AATTGCGCAGTGTATGAATGATCTTTTCCTTGTTTTCATTCTGTTCGTCCATATCCACCGCCCTGTTTCCCGTGTTGTATGTTTTCAGCAGATTCATAGAGGGAAATTTGAATGACGAGAGATCTTTCCGAGGGTCGTAATCCTCCTGTAACTCCGGCTTCAATTCTTCCGGCATCTTTACCTCTTCTTTTGGGCTGTTCCCTTCTGCAGAGAGCTGATGGGGGGCAGCTTCATCATCCTTGGGAACGATCACTTCAAAATCGTCTTCAACCTGAAGAGATTTCTTTTTTACAGATGGTTTTGGAGGTATCGGTGTGGTTCCCGAAAAATTATGTGCTGTCTGGTCTGCTTGCCCCTCTCCGTATATAGTTTCCTCCTCTTCCTCTTCTCTCTCTTTGAGGGGTTTCATCTGCTTCAGCCAGATGAAAAAACGTTTCGCCAATCCCGGCTTTTTCTCTTTTTCCACTTCATCCCGGTCGTCTCCTTCTGTAGGAGATGTTTCGTTTTGTGGGGAAAAAGAGGAGGTACTGCTGATCAATGTCTCCTGTATCTTGTAGATCGAACTCTTCCGGAATAGAACAGCTATAATTGTGATAAACAACAAGATGAGTAATATGAGGCCCGGCCATCCGATACTGTTTTCCAGTATCCGTTCAATCTGGATGCCGTGTGCGCCCCCCCATTTCACATGGGTATGGGGAAAAAGCTTGTCCAGAATAAAGGCACTGGTGATCGAGCCACTGATAAGGCCAAATGCAGTGATAAAAAGGGCTTTCAGAAATGAGAGTTTCGTGACATTCATGATGCGAAGACCAACAAAGATCAGGAAGAGAGGAATAAGTGCGGAGAAGAGTCCGAACCAGTCATTCACCAGCCTTTCCGCCATGTAAGCACCACCTGCACCAGTCCAGTTGTCGATCTCCGATGTGCCCGAGCGAACCACCTCCATGTATGATTTGTTGATCACCTTGCTCTGATCGGCTGCACCGGTGAAGAAGAACGATAAGATGGCAAGCAGCATGAAAATACCCATGAAGGCGATAATCACCCCCAGTATAAATTGTACTCGCTCATTTTTGAAAAAGGAGACAACCCTGTTCTTGCGGCTTTGTCTCTGTTTTGGTCTTTGTCTTTTTTTATTACTTTTGGCCATAAAGGATATTTTTCCTGGACTGTTCGTATTGGCTGCAATCAACAACACATACGCTTTACATAGCTAATTACAAAAGTATGAAAAATTTTGCAGATTATGGAAGAATAGAATAAAACAAATTAAGTGTTTGATAAGTAGGTTAGTTAAGTGTCGTTTCGTTCTATTTTTCCAACCTGCGAAAAAGGAGAAAAAGTAGGGTTAAGCAGATATCTTGCGGGAAAGAAATCGATCATTGCACGGTCCGCTTTTCTTATCTCAATGCAATTATCAATCATGGTGTGGGTATCATTTACTATTTTGAAGCAACGCTTTAAGGTCTAATTTCGTCTATACAATATATCCACATCGAAAAAGTCGAGAAAAAGGGATATCCATAAGAACGGATTTTCGATGCCACAGATAGTTTTGTAAAACAATATCAAAAAAAAATTCAAAAAGAAAAGAATATGAGACAAGTACTTTTTTTTGTTTTATGCTTTATGACCGGTATCTCAGGAAGTGTAAAAGCACAATCTTCCTTTTTGGGATCCAAAGGAGCCATCGGTATCACCTATTCCGGGTTGGGAGACAATCAGGCTTACTATTTCGAAAGCCTTGATGGGGTAGGTAGCTATCATGGCAAAGGATATTATTCTTTAGGAATTACTTACGTGCGGCCTCTGACCAATACTATAGATATGGAGACCGGTATCGCTTATAGTACATATAAATATCAGGTCGGTAGTGCGCCTATGCCAGATGCACCGGAACCTTACAATACAACGAATGCTGTAGTCGATATACCGGTAACCGTTCGATGGAATTTTCTCAAATATTTCTTTTTGAACGGTGGATTGTTGCTCGGGATAGATACCGGACAAGAGGATCATCTCGATAGTCAGACAGGTATCGGAGCAACAATCGGAGTAGGTGCAAAATATGATCTGAAAAAGATGCCGGTAGGCCTGTTTGTCAACCCCTACTTCAAAATCCATTGCCTGATCCCATTTTCTATCGGAAATCATCATCAGCGTACAGATGAAAGCGGCTTCCGGTTAGGCGCTCTCTATTATCTTCGTTGAATTGGTCAAAACCACTCTTTCTTCCCAATGCGCTCATTGGAGATTGAAAGTGACGCATCCGGTTTGTCACATCACTACAAAAGCGAAAGGTCCGCGAATCACTTCGCAGACCTTTCTTGTTAACACAATCTTCATGAAACAAACTACACTATCGAGTTGATTGCAGAATGATAATCCGGCTCCTGTGCAATCTCAGGAACCAGTTCCGTATATACTACTTTCCCTTCCGGGTTTACTGTTACCACAGACCGGGCCAAGAGACCCTTCAATGGACCGTCGGTCATCAACAGACCATAATCTTCTGCGAACGACGGGTTGCGGAAACAAGAAAGAGTAACAACATTTTCAATACCTTCTGTGGCACAAAATCTGCCGGCAGCAAAAGGCAGGTCGGCAGAAATACAAAGTACTACCGTATTTTTTAAAGAAGCGGCTTCCTGATTGAAGCGGCGTACCGAAGCGGCACATACACCGGTGTCGATACTTGGAAAGATATTGAGTACAACATTCTTTCCTTTGAAATCCGATAATTTTGCTTCGGAAAGGTCTCCCTTCACCAACGTGAAATCAGGTGCCACCGAATTTTTTGAAGGCAGCTCTCCAATTGTCTGAACTGGATTGCCCTTAAACGTGATACTTGCCATTTATTATAATCTTTATTTTAATTGTCCCTTTTCTGTAGTCACTAAACAAAGAGTTGATTTAAATGTTCATATCGATAACATTTTTAACTTTATAGATAGGCAATTATAACTCTTTTTTGAGATAGAATGCTGTATAGCTTTTTCCATGGTTGACCACCTCTTCGGGTGTTCCTTTTGCCAGGATCTCTCCTCCCCGTTCACCTCCTTCCGGCCCCAGATCGATGATATAATCGGCGCACTTGATGATGTCGAGATTGTGCTCGATGACAATTACTGTGTTGCCTTTATCTACCAATTTGTTCAATACGCCCAGCAATACGCGGATATCTTCGAAGTGCAATCCTGTGGTGGGTTCATCCAGCACATAAAGGGTATTTCCCGTATCTATCCGGGCCAGCTCGGTAGCCAGTTTTACCCGTTGGCTCTCTCCTCCCGACAGGGTAGTGGAGGATTGTCCCAGTTTGATGTAACCCAGCCCGACTTCTTGCAATACTTTTATCTTGTGAAGGATGGAGGGGACATTCTCAAAGAAATCCACCGCTTCGTTGATGGTCATATTCAATACGTCGGCAATCGATTTCCCTTTGAACCGCACCTCCAAGGTTTCGCGGTTGTACCGTTTGCCGTGGCACTCTTCACAAGGCACCATCACATCGGGCAGGAAATTCATCTCGATGGTTTTATACCCGTTGCCACCACACTTTTCACACCGTCCGCCTTTCACATTGAAGGAAAAACGTCCCGGTTTGTAGCCTCTGATCTTGGCTTCCGGCATGCCGGCAAACAGGGTGCGGATATCGGAGAAGACACCGGTGTAGGTGGCCGGGTTGGAGCGGGGGGTACGCCCTATCGGCGATTGGTCTACGCTCACCACCTTATCGAGCTGTTCAATCCCTCTCACCGATCGGTAGGGTAGCGGGTCCTTCAGCGAACGGTAAAACTTCTGACTGAGAATGGGCTGTAGGGTCTCATTGATCAATGTCGATTTCCCGCTGCCGGAAACACCGGTCACGCAGATAAGCGTACCCAAGGGAAAGGTGACCGTCACATTTTTCAGGTTGTGGCCGGATGCTCCTTCAAGAGTGAGGCTTTTTCCACTTCCTTTCCGTCTCTTCCCGGGGATGGTGATTTCTAATTTACCACTCAAGTAATTGGAAGTGAGTGTGTTTCTCTTTAGCATTTCCGACGGAATCCCTTCAAATACCACATCTCCTCCCTTCTGACCGGCAAAAGGTCCCATATCCACGATGTAGTCGGATGCCAGCATCATATCCTTGTCGTGCTCCACTACTACCACCGAGTTGCCCGAGTCGCGCAGTTTTTTTAGCGAGTCGATCAGACGGTGGTTATCGCGTTGGTGCAGCCCGATGCTGGGTTCGTCGAGAATATAGAGCACATTCACCAGCTGTGATCCGATCTGGGTGGCCAGCCGGATGCGCTGGCTCTCTCCGCCGGAGAGGGAAGCGGATGCGCGTGAGAGAGAGAGGTAGCCCAATCCTACATCCAACAGGAACTGAAGACGAGAGAGGATCTCTTTTTTGATCTCTCCCGCGATAAGGCGTTGCTTTTCGGTCACTTCCGTTTCAGAAGAGACAATCCAGCGATATAGCGACTCTATATCCATGGCTGCCAGTTCGGCAATATTTTTTCCGTTGATTTTGAAATGGAGCGCTTCCCGGTTGAGCCGTTGTCCGTGGCATTCGGGACAGACTGAAGTAGTGATGAACTGACCCGCCCATTTTTGTGCGGTGGCCGAGGCTTCATCTTCCTGTTGCATTTCAATATATCTGGTGATCCCTTCATAAGAAACCATGTAATTGGAGTTCCCCAGCGACTCGTTTTTTATTTTGAGCCGTTCGTCGGTGCCATACATGATCTCGTCGATGGCCTCCTGCGGGATATCCTTGATAGGCGTTTTTAATGTCACCCCATACTTCTCGCAGATGGCCGTAATTTGCCAGAAGAGCAGGTTGCTCCGCTCTTTTCCGAGCGGAGCAATAGCTCCCCCCGCAATAGTTAAATCGGGATTGGGTACTACCTTTTCGATATCGATCTGATCCACCGAACCGATCCCTTTGCAGAGGGGACAGGCTCCTTGCGGTGAATTGAAAGAGAAATTGTGGGGCGCCGGCTCATTGTAGGAGAGGCCGGTGGTGGGACACATTAGACTGCGGCTGTAATGACGCACCTCGTCGGCCTCCAAATCCTGGATGAGGATCAGACCGGAACCCTGCTTCATGGCGGTGCGTACACTGGCCTGCAACTTGTCGGAAAACTTATTGGAGACAACTAACTTGTCGATAAGGATTTCGATGCTGTGGTTCTTGTAACTGTCCACACGCATGCCGGGAATAATCTCCCTGATCTCGCCGTCGACCCGTACGTTGAGGTATCCCTTTTTCCGGATCTGCTCGAATAGCTCTTTGTAATGCCCTTTTCTGTTTCTCACTACCGGAGCAAGGATATAGATCCTCTTACCGATATATTTCTCTAAGATCAATTCGAGTATCTGGCTGTCGGTATACTTCACCATTTTTTCACCGGTGAGATAGGAGTATGCTTCGCCGGCACGGGCATATAACAGGCGGAGGAAGTCATACACCTCGGTGGTGGTGCCCACCGTGGAGCGGGGATTCTTGTTGGTGGTCTTCTGTTCGATGGAGATGACCGGGCTTAACCCGGTGATCTTGTCCACGTCGGGACGTTCCATCTTCCCGAGGAATCCTCGCGCATATGCCGAGAAAGTCTCTATGTAACGGCGTTGCCCTTCGGCAAAGATGGTGTCGAAAGCAAGCGACGACTTCCCGCTGCCGCTCAACCCGGTAATCACCGTAAGCGAATCGCGGGGAATCGTTACGTCGATATTTCTTAAGTTGTGTACGCGTGCGCCATACACCTCTATCTGCCCAGTTTTGGATCTCATACTGATAGTAAACGTAATATAATCAGAAAAAGTTTACTCTACTATCCATGCCTTGTTATGTACCTTGGGGCTTTCTCCTTTCTTGTAATAAAGGTCGTCCTGTGTAGGAATAAGCAGGGTGTAACTCTTACCCGACGGATTGCTCAGACTGGTGCTGCGTAACCAGGAGTTGCAATCTTTCAACTGGGCATAGGTGATGCTGTGCTGTTTGGCAAATGCTACCAGGTCGGGGATGGAGGTGGATACCTGCACCTCTTTGAATTGCATCGGTTTATAGAGATGTTCGGGATTTATGACAAAGCCATATTGCTGTGGATTTTCGAAGATCTGTTTGATGGCAAGCATACGGTAATAATAACGGGTAGTCTCTTCAACTAACCAGAGATCGAGTGAGTCGTCTACCCCCTGATTTTTCAATTCGTTGGAGATACGCCCCTGCCCTCCATTATATGCCAGCGCTGCGGCACTCCATGAGCCATGTCTGCGGTAAGCCTCTTTTAGATAGCGACAGGCGGCGACGGTCGATTTTTCTACGTGGTACCGTTCATCCACATCGTTCCTTGCTTCAAGGCCATATTCTTTGGCCGTACTCTGGAGGAACTGCCATAGACCTGCTGCCCGCGCAGGGGAGACCGCCCTGGGATCGAGGCTGCTTTCTATCACCGCCAGGTATTTCAGGTCGTCGGGAAGTCCTTGTTGTTCGAGGATCGGCTCGATAATTGGAAAGAAACGGTTAGCCCTCTTGAAAAGAAGGAGGGTGGTGGAGTGGAAATAGGTGAAACTGCTCAGTTCCCGGTCCATCCGCTCCCGCTTGTCGTAGCGGTCGAAAGTGATCTGCTCCCCGGCAAACTCCATCCGCTCGGGAATAGCTACCGAGGCAGTCATGGAAAGCACCAGCGGCTTTTCCGTTTCCTCCTTTTCCATGTCTCTTCCCGATGTGAGGGCAATGAACAATACCCCCAATCCTATTACCAGCATTGAGAAAGAGACCAATAGTGTCGATTTCTTCATTCTTGTTTTAGCTTTGAGAATCCGTATAATATAGTTCCGGCGAGTGGATGCCGATATATATTGAATAGAACAAAGATAATCGATTTTTTGGAAACTGGGAAATTGACAATATATGCACTTTGCCTTTTACAGATGATCTGCAAAAGGCAAAGTATAATAGTTATTTACCACCCCGGATTTTGGCCGAGATTTGGATTTTTCACAACATCAACGGCCGGAATAGGATAGAAATATAATTTGTCATTCCAGGTCCGTTTCTGATCTTTCATAAATACCAATGTGTGTCCGTCACTACCCAATTGGGAATTACTGGTTGCACCGTTCGCCAATTTTTCACCCACATAGAGATAGTATACACCTGGTTCTTTATCCGGATTCAGATTTTTTGTGAAACAAACATCCTTTATGCCGTCCCCATTCATATCATAGGGAACATCGAGTTCCGGAACGTAAATTCCATCCCATACATTGGTCACCAGGTCTCCTACTTTCCACCGGCAGATATCGGACCATGAAAATCCTTCGAAAGAAAGTTCGATAGCACGTTCACGGCGGATTTCCAGGATTTCAGGATTGCTGATACCCGGGAAGAAACGTTCCTGGAGGTAGTTGTCGACTTGTGTTGGTTTCTGATTCAGCCCGCCGGTAATCCCCGCGCGTGCACGAAGAAGGCCTATCGTTTTACTCCAGTCATCGTCCGTTAATGTGCCCAACTCTGCTTTTGCTTCGGCATAGTTCAGCAGGACTTCCGCATAACGAAATACTATCACGTTGTTGTCACAAATATCCACATTGTCGTACTGTGTATCGTCCAGTGTGAATTTACAGGTGTGGTAGCCCGTGATGGCATAAGCATAATTGGGAGGAGTCTGTACGGTTTTCCCTCCCGATATACGGGTGAATCCGGGAGTCATCACAGTTTGTGAAAGACGCGTATCTCTGTTCTTGCACTCTTCCGTAAAAGGCATGGTAGCATAATTGGCCTGATCAGTAAAGGGTGTGCCGTCCCTCATCAGGTATGTATGGATGAATGAACGGGTCAGTGAAGGACAAGATCCCAGTGTTACCGAAGTCCACCTGCGGTTCCCGGAATGGACAACTCCTAAAGAACCATTAAAAGTTGCTGCATAGAGTACTTCACTTGAAACCGGAGTCTTGCTGATGAACAGTTTACGGTATGATCCTTCTACTCCCGCATCGGTATAGATTGAGTATCCGGCATTCATCACAATTTGGGCTGCACTTACTGCTTCCTGAAGCCACTGACTTGCACTGGTTTGTAACCCCGCTTCAGTGTGATATTTGCGGAAGGTTCCTTCCCAAAGGCATACGCGAGATTTCAGCGCGGCAGCTACCGTTGAGGTGACGGTTGAACAAGAGGGATCGCGGCTGGTTTTGATATTCGCAATGGCGAAATCGAGATCTTCCTTGATTTTGTCAGCGATCAACGCACGACTGTCGCGACCTGCATAAAGCAGCGGGTCACTTACATCGAGTGGGTGATCGATCCATGGAAGGTCTCCGAATCGTTTCATCATGTCAAAATAGAAGTAGGCCCGGAAGAATCTGGCAATACCAATATAGTTATTGCGGACTTCCAATGGAACGGCCTCATCGGTACAATTGACAATAAAGTAGTTGATATTCCTGAGTGTTCCCCAGCTCCATCCACTGCTTTCTTCAGGATTGAATCCATTTTCCGTAAAATATTTAACTACTTGATTCAGTGTTATATAATAGGAATATGAATAGGTGGTAGTTACATTAGGGAATGTTTCATAAAAAGAGTTCGTGTACATTTTTAACCCCGTCTCACTGCCGAAAACTGGCTTCTTGGATATCTGAGCCTGGGGAAGCTCTTCCATATTACATGCGTAAAGGAATGAAAGTGCCAATATAAAGAATACTATTTTTTTCATATGATTAAAATTATTGATTTTTATTGTTATGATCATCAATAAGGATTTTGTTAAAAACCATTTAGAATGTGACAGACAAACCTATACTCATACTTTTCAATATCGGATAGTTATAAGACTGTCCTCCGTTTCCGATAATTGAATTAGTGCCGCCACTACTAGCTGCCGATTTGGCGTCTGAGTCTTCACCGTAAATATTTCCCACATCAAAATTCTTGGTATGTTTATAAAGTGGCGACCAGGTCCAGGGATTTTCAGCGGTCAGATATATACGGGCAGCCTCCATCTTGGCCGGAAGAATTACTTCCTTTGGGAAATTATAGCCCAACTGTATGTTCTTTAATCGTATATAAGCCACATTTTGTAAATAACGGGTTTGCACAACCGATAATTCGCGGCTGCTTTGTAGTGCTACATAACCGCGGTATCTTGGGAAATAGGTGTTGGGATTTTCTTCCGACCAAATATTGCCAATCATGGATGAGGGAATATTGTTGTATGGGCGGTTGTATTGTCCCCAAAACAATGCATTATCGGTCCCCGGCCACCAATCCTGTTTCCCTACTCCTTGGAAAAATGCAGACAAGAAAATTCCATTCCATTCTGCCCCCAGATTGATGCTGTGTGTGTAACGAGGAGTTGAGTTGCCGATCACTTTTCTGTCGCCCGGGTCTCCTACTTTGTTTGTACCATAATTGATAACTCCGTCGTCATTCAAATCCTTAAATTTAATATCGCCGGGCAGCCATGTCCCCGAGTTAGAAGCAAAATAGAGACGCTGAGAGGCGTGGTTCTTGATATCTTCATCAGAAGTGAAGAATCCTTCGGTGACATAACCCCATATTTCCCCTAAGGTCATTCCTTCATAATAATTGACTCTCGCGTCGTAGTATCCTCCAAGGTCTTTTTCGGGATTATTGTATTTGTCCAGTTTGGAGATATAATCGGCCAATGTTACCCGGATATTATAACGGAAAGGTTTGCTGGCCAGAGTGAATTTATCCTGCCAACTTAGGCTTAATTCCCAACCCTTGGTGGTCATGTCTGCATAGTTGCCTTTGGGAGGAGTTGCTCCAAAAACTGCCGGCAGGTCGATCCCGACGGTGAACATATCTGTGGTTTTACGAATATAGGCATCTCCGGTAAAACGCATTCTGCCTTGCAAAAGTCCCAGATCTACCCCTATATTGGATGTTGTGGCAGTCTCCCAGGTCAATCCATCGGGGATGCCCCCCGGTACAGAGGTCTTCTGGTTTAATGTGCCGTTTATCAGTCGCCCCATCTGGCTTATATTGAATAGTTCGCGATATGCGTATGAGGCGATATTCCCATTTCCAAGCGAGCCATAAGAAAGGCGTATTTTCAGGTCGGAAATTGCTTTGCTGTTTACATTCCAGAACGGCTCTTCAGACACACGCCATGCACCCGAAACCGATGGGAAGAACCCCCATTGCTTGTCTACCGGGAATTTTGTGGAACCATCTAACCGGCCGTTTACTTCCAATAGGTAGCGATCTTGAAAACCGTAATTAAACCTGAAAAAACCGCCTCCAATACGCCATTTTTCATAATTGCTGTTTATTGTGATGCCATCTCCGTTTGCCATATTGATGTTTTCTACATCTTCAAAGATCAACCCGTTCCTTCTGGTAAATATAGTGTTATATACTGACTGTTCATAGTTGGTACCCAGCATCCCTTTAAAATAGTGGGAATTATCAAAGGTTTTTTCATATTCTGTGTAAAGGTTGGTGGCAATATAATTGGTGGAGGAATTGCGTTCTCCAAAATCATTGGTGGAAGAACCCAGATACGCAACAACACCTACTTGGGGGCTGTAGGGTACCGGTACACGGCGGGTATTCGCTCTATTATCCGTGTTGCGATAGGTGATGTCACCAATTACTCGTAAGGAGTTGTCTAAAAAAGAGGCCAAAAAAGAGGTCGTATTACTGATCTGCCTTCTCTTGGATTTTGTGCCGCTCTTGCCATACCAAAGATCTCCCACACTATAAGCGGCAGCCATGGTCAGAGTTCCGTCGGGATTAAACATCGGACTCATCGGTTCGGCTTCACTTTCCAAACCATACCATACGTTACCGTCTGCCACTGTAAGGGGATTGAAATAGTTTCTTTCCGATAATGCCATGTTGTTTTCAACCCTTAACCAGTCGAATATCCTGGCGGATCCCTTCGCACGGATATTGTATGTGGAGTATTCATCACTATTGTAATTGAAAACGCCATCCTGTTGGTAGAAGCGCCCGGAAATAAGGAAATCAGCTTTTTCCGTACCTCCCTGGACAGAGAGGTTGTGATCGGTCCCATATATCTGGTCCTTGTACAATAGATCGTACCAATCGGTATTGGCATAATAGAGATATTTTCCCTTATCATCTACTTCCACTTCGGGTTTGCCTGATCCGGGTCTTCTCTTTGCCATTTCGTCGTGCCAGTCCTGTGAATAAGGCACCGATTTGTGGAAGGTGGAGGGAGACCGCGCATAATCATAAAACGATGAATAGGCCTCCACAAACATACTGGCATAAGTATAGGAGTCGGTTACCATATCGGGGACAACGATGGGAGATTTCATCATAAAGTTGGCATTATAAGTTACCGACGTCTTCTCTTTATTGGGATTTTTGGTGGTGATCAGTACCACGCCAAATGTTCCGCGGGCACCGTATATGGCGGCTGAAGCAGCATCCTTCAAAACCGAAACGCTTGCAATATCATTGGGATTTAGCATGGTAGGATCACCTTCCACTCCGTCAATAAGAACCAACGCGCTACCTCCCTGGCCGATGGAAGAAATACCGCGTACCTGATAGGAGGCACTTCGGAAGGGCTTGCCGTCGGCCAGCGATATGTTAAGGTTGGGAATAACTCCTTGTAAACCTTGTGTAACATTCGACATTGGGCGGTTATCAAAAACTTCACTGGTAACCTGTTCCACCGCTCCGGTCAGATTCACCTTCTTTTGTACTCCATATCCAACCACTACCACCTCTTCCAGAGACTTGGTATCTTCCACCAGTGTGATGTCGATTTTCGTTAGACCTGCAGTATTTATGTTCTGTTCCAGATACCCGATATAGGTTATCCTTATGGTAGCATTGGATGCTACATCAAAACTAAAATGGCCCTCTATATCTGTGATAGATCCATTTGTGGTTCCGGCTTCAACTACGTTTGCGCCAACGATAGGTATGCCTGATTCATCAGTTACCCTTCCGGTCAAGTGTTTTTTCTGTTGTTGGTCGGCTGTTCCGGAGAAAGCAGCCAAAGAACAGAAAAGAGATGAAAATAACAGAATTGCAGTTATTTTCATGAGTAAATTTTCCTTTTTGTTTTTCATCATTAATTAACTGTTATTTGATTATTTATTTTAATTAAGAAAATCATATCAGAATATAATGATCGCTTGAATTTCCATAAATCGGAAATCCTAAAAAAATGATGTTTTTGTTTGTGTGCTTACTTCGTAATATCCTCTTTTTAAGTATTATATTAAAAAAATGAAGAGGCTTGCTGATTTGTAGTCTCTTTTCTTAACCGTATAGTGTTAAAACTCTTTCCAAATTAACTAAGTTTTTCCAGATAAAAAAAATCTTTAATATTAAATTTCATTAAAAAAGACAGTATTTAACTGGAGCATATTTTTATCTTTATTACCCTAATTTACCCTCTCCTCAATTGTGGGCTATTTCACCCTAAATCTATTTCGGAAAACGCCGATTTTTTCGATGAAGCGTTTTTAAATCTACCGACTGCCCTATATGAGACGGAATTTATCCGTCAAATGCATTTCAAACAACCGATGATCCTCAAGATTAATGGTGAAAAAAGAGTGAAATTGTGATGAATCCGGAGAAATAAGAGGTCTTTCCCTATTATTTCCTGATAGATAGATTGGTATAAGCAAAAAAGAGGTCATTTTTCACCGTTAATGGTTGTTAGAGCCGGGTTAAGCATGGTTAAAAATGATCTCTACGTGCAGCGTTTTCTCTTTTCTGCCGTCTGACTTAATGTGTAAACGAGATCTCAACCACACAAATTACACATTTATTTGACTTAAAAAAAAAGGTTATTATGAAAAGAATTTCGATCTATCTCATGAGTCTGATGCTGTCAGGCGCCTTTTTCGCGGCATGTGAAAAAGAGGATAAAATAGAATTAACTTTCGACAAAAATAGTGTTGAAGCGGTTGTCGGAGAAGAGGCAGTCGTGAAAGTGAGTGGAGGTGAAGCTCCTTACACTGTAGAACCCGCCGATGGGGAGGTGATAGAGGCGACCGGAGAGGGTAACAATATCACTATCAAAACTTTGAAAGCAGGTAATACTACGGTGAAGGTGAGTGATAAGAATGGAGTGGAAGCCATCATAACTGTCAAGGTTGAAAAGGATCCTTATGAGGAGGAGAAGGGGGACGCCACAGTACGTATCCAATGGGATAGCTATAAAAAGGTCTCCGGCACCGATGAGGGAACTTATACGCTGACCAAAACGGCGGAAAAGGTTGTCGCCTTTTCATGGACGAACGAAGAGGAGTCGTTGCTGTTGTCTTTGAATGATCCCCAAGATGAGATCGGAGCTGATCTGAAATCTACAGGATCGGCCACCTCTGTCGGAAAACTGACCGTGACGGAGAAGGGAAAAGAGCCCGTTGATTACGATGTGACTGCATGGAAACTTATACAAGCCCAACCGGCGGAAGAAGGAGCCTCCGACAGTTACTGGATTACCTTTGCCGCTAATGGGAAGGAGGGCCTTTTTGTTGCGCCACTGACGGAGTTGGAATAACAAAAACCTACACTTATTATCGGTATCTGCTTTCATCCATATCTGTTGAAAGCAGATACTGTTTTTTTATCTTCTCCGTTTACCGCTGCCCCAGCACCTATTCCCTTTTTTTTCAAAACAAAAAGCGGCTGAATTTGTTGAATTGATTAGGTCGTTTATATCTACAAACAACACACTTATGCACAAAATCTCCTTTATATTACTTTTTCTGGTATTTAGTTCAGGAGTTTTTTCCCAGAATAACCATACGATGAATAAAGACGCTTATGCAAACGAATGGGCTACCGTAGCAGAATTTGAGAAGAAATCGCTCCCCCAATCGGCTTTGGAAACAGTACACAATATCTTACAC